>JAGCLZ010000122.1 GCA_017646685.1 Bacteroidales bacterium
AAGAAGAAGTGTTATAACTAAAATCACTACAATTAATTGCATTAAAGTTTAATGTAGTTAAACTATTACAACTCCTGAACGCAGAATTTCCAATAGAAATAATACTATTAGGAATAGTAATTGAGGTTAAGGAATCTAAATTGTATGCAAAATATGCAGGTATTTGCTGTACACTGTCTCCTATATTTATTGTAGAAATAGGGCATCCATAGAAAGGTAAGTATTCAGAGTAATAATTAAAATCACTACAATTAATTGCATTAAAGTTTAGTGTGGTTAAACCGCTACAACCATAGAAAGCAGACTCTCCAATAGACGTAACACTATTACCAATAGTAACGGAGGTTAAACCGCTACAACCTTCGAAAGCAGAATTTCCAATAGAAATAATACTATTAGGAATAGTAATTGAGTTTAAGGAATCTAAATTGTATGCAAAATATGCCGGTATTCGTTGTACACTATCTCCTATATTTATTGTAGAAATAGGACAATTATAGAAAGGTGGGTATTGATAATTAGAAGTATTATAAGTAAAATTACTACAATTAATTGCATTAAAGTTTAGTGTAGTTAAACCGCTACAATATTTGAAAGCCCCTTCTCCAATAGAAGTAACACTATTAGGAATAGTAACGGAGGTTAAACCGCTACAACCATAGAAAGCCTCATCTCCAATAGAAGTAACACTATTAGGAATGGTAACGGAGGTACTAGTACCTAGATATGCAAGTAGCGAAGTCTTTGTATTATTGGCATAAACAAAATCACCTTCTATATATCCGTTAACCAACAATGCTCCCCATGGCCTGCCGGTGGCTGTACCATTATAAATAATATGTCTTACATTATAGAAAGCAGAACTTCCAATAGAAGTAACACTATTAGGAATAGTAACGGAGGTTAAACCGCTACAATCATAGAAAGCAGAACTTCCAATAGAAGTAACACTATTAGGAATAGTAACGGAGGTTAAACCGCTACAATTTCTGAAAGCCTCATCTCCAATAGAAGTAACACTATTGCCAATAGTAATGGAGATTAAACCGGTACAATTATAGAAAGCAGAATTTCCAATAGAAGTAACACTATTAGGAATAGTAACGGAGGTTAAACCGCTACAACCATGAAATGAACCATAAGCGTATCCATCATAACTATAAATGAAACTCAATCCAATTACATTATAGGTAGAACTACCACGTGTTACTGTAGCCGGTATAACTACATTACCTGTAACATAGTTATTATAATACGAACTAGTTCCGGGTCTTACAACTTTTACATTTGTAGTACCGCTAATTATTTCGTAGTACAATGTGTGTCCACTTGGGCTTGTGGCACTAAAATCGTATGCCCATGCTGTTTGTAGCACTGCTGTTAGTGCTATCACCAAAGTTAATAATCCTTTTCTCATTTTAAGTCTCCTTTCTTGGTTGGATTGTTTGTAATACATTCTTTGTATGCCATGTGCGGAATAGCTTTGCTTGTGCAATAATCAGTGAAATGTTCCATAAAATTTAATTTTTATTTGAGAGCCGTTGGCTGGTATTCGGTAAATAAGGGATACAAAGAAAGGCGTGAAGTTTTTCAATGATAACCTTATTTTATACCGGGGATGTCTGCTAAAAATCCTTACAACAAATAAGTACACGAAAATCCACGCCTTATTAGGCGTGAACTCCATGCAGTCTTATTCTCGTTGTGATTTAGTTTAGCAGACTATTTCGGTATGAGAATAAGAGCATCAAGCTCTGTATTTATACTATGTTTATTATATTTATTTCTACGTTGTTACATATTAATATTTTATTTGTTTAGCTGTGCAAATTTACATATAATTTTGGAATAATAGCGGTTTTTGAGAAAGTTTTTTTGTACAGCCGTGTAGAGACGATTTGCAAATCGTCTCTACATCGTTGGCATTACTGCCAACAAATAATGATGGAAATGATTGGGTTGGAGACGATGTGCACATCGTCTCTACATTTATAACGGGTTATTCTGGATAGATGTATTTTTCAACTCACATTCTTCGGTTTTGCAACCCTGCGGTTTGTCATCCGTAAGTGCCATACTTATGGGTCAAAACCATGGGAGTTACGGGTCGTAAGTATGGCACTTTTGGGTCGTAACCCACAGGGTTTTGGTGTGGAAGCTTGGTATTTGTGATTTATAAATACTACAACACATTTTTATACAACGCATACAGCTAATAGCTATTCCATACCACTATACAAGCATTATAGGATAACGGCACAAAAAAGAGAGACACAATTGCTTGCGTCTCTCTCAAAATGTAAAATTATGATCTGTATTATTTTTCTTCTTCCATCGATTTGGCGAAGTTATCAACCTGGCGTGTTGCCACACGTGGATTGGCTATAACATCACAACCGTTCACACAACCACCTTGACACGACATTACTTCCACAAAGTTACCTGGGCATGATTTTACATATCCTTTCAAAGTACGTATTGTGGCTTTATCCAAACCGCTTATAACTATATCTTTTATTATTTCAGGATTATCCACATAGTTTTTCACCGATTGCATTACACCATTGGTATAAGCAAATCTACGTCCGTCGGAGTTTATAGTTGTATCCAACTCGGCCGACTCGCACTTCATTACATCTATATTGCAAGCCATAAACCAAGAGCCCAACTCTTCGAACGATACTACATAATCCACTTCGGGAGTACGATATACCTCGCTACGTTTTCCCACACATGGACTCACAAATACTGTAATGGCATCAGGCATATTGGCCTTTACGTATCTGGCTGTATATACCATTGGCGAAGGAGTGTCGGAAACGAAAGGTTTCATCTCCGGCATGTGCTTGTTTACAAGGTTTACCCATGCAGGGCAGCACGATGTGGTCATAAACGGTTCGCCTTCTTCCATACGTTCTACAAATTCCTTAGCTTCGTTTTCGGTAGTTTCGTTGGCACCTTTGGCCACCTCTACCACTTCGGCGAATCCCAATTGCTTGATGGCTGTTATCATCTTACCCATATCCACTTGGAACTGACCAGCCAATGCAGGAGCCACCATTGCCACTACTTTCTTACCTTCTTTGATTGAATTGATGATTTCAACCAAGAAAGATTTTTCCATAATAGCACCAAACGGACATGCCACCATACATTTTCCACAATAGATACATTTACTATCGTCGATATATTCTATACCATTTTCGTTACGCTTGATAGCACCTACCGGGCACGATTCTTCGCATGGTATAGGTTGGTATATAATAGCATGGAACGGACATGCTTCCTTACACATACCGCAGTTTACACACTTGTCGTGGTCTATGAAGGCTTTATCTGTAACTGTGATTGCATCTTTTTTACAAGCATACATACACGGACGAGCCACACACGCACGACACAAGTTCGACACTATATAGTTGTTACGTACACACGACGAGCAAGCTTCATCGACCACTGTAAGTTGAACAGGTGTATATTGGTCGCGAGTTCTTTTCTCGGCTTGTCTTGCATATTCCGATAATGGTGTCAATTCGTCGGTTTCATCAGTAGTGTTAAAACCAAGTAGTGCCATAGTTCTATATTTCAATACAGCACGTTCTTTGTGACAACAACAACGGATAGCCTTTTGGTTGCGTGGACGCATCTCCAACGGCAAACGATCAATTTTCTCTACTAAAGTTCTTTCTTCCAACAATTTTGCCACACGACTGATCAAGTCGCGGCGAATTTGCATAGCATTGTTCATAATACTTTCTTACAAACTATTTTCTTTTATTTGTCTATCAATTTCTTCTCTTACTTTATTGATATTGGCTTCGGACATCATCACGTCGCCTACTATAACGTATGGTGGCTTCTTTCCTTTTTGATCAAAGCAAGCATCTACACAAGGTACACCTTTTATTTCTACACATTCCAATTGTTTCGGACTAAGATATTCCGACAATGTTGCCAATTCAGCGCCACCCATAACGTAGCATGCTGTTCCCATACATATTTTTACTGTTATTTTCATATCCGGTTTTTATTTATATTTTCTGTTATATTCGAATGTTTGACGTTTTTTTTATGAGTTTTGACGCGTTTTACACACAAGTTATCGAA
The DNA here is from genome assembly GCA_017646685.1 of Bacteroidales bacterium. Classification (GTDB taxonomy): domain Bacteria; phylum Bacteroidota; class Bacteroidia; order Bacteroidales; family P3; genus HGM05376. The sequence continues at coordinate 4,108 of JAGCLZ010000122.1, forward strand.
TTTCAAACATCACTAAACTAAACATATAAACACTGCCAAATACTCTATAATATTTTCACAAAGTTACACATTAATATCCACATAGGCAAGCATACCATACAAAATAATATCTTTTTTCGTTTTTTCTGTCATTTTTTAGTTTTTACTGTATGAAATAGGCACTGTGGCATGGTGGCAAAAGCATGCGAAAAAAGAGAGTAGTTTTGACGAACAAATACAATAAAAGCAATATTGCACCGTTAAGCAGCCGAAGAAAAAAGTGAACATAATATAAATGAGCAAAAAAACTAAAGGATATATATTAGGCATATTGGCAGCTGCCGTTTATGGCATGAACCCGCTGTTTACCCTACCGCTTTACCAATCGGGTATGAATACGGACTCTGTACTCTTTCTTCGCTACCTGATAGCCATACCTATAGTAGGCCTAACGGCCAAGGTGCGTGGCCAAAGGTTTAAACTGCAAAAGAACGAATACCTACCCACTTTGCTTATGGGCATAATGATGGCTGCCACATCGTGGACACTATTTACAAGCTACAACTATATGGATGCCGGCATTGCCTCGACCATACTGTTTATATATCCAATAATAGTGGCTCTAATTATGAAAATATTTTTCAAAGAAAAGCTCAAGCCAATAACGATAATATGTCTGGCTATGGCCACCTTGGGCATAACCATGCTGTACAACGCTTCCGAAGGTGCCACTCTGAGCCTTATAGGCACTGTGTTTGTGCTACTATCGGCACTTACCTACGCAATATACATAGTAGGTGTAAACCAATCGGCACTTAAATACACTCCCACTCTCACCATCTCCTTTTATGTAATGTGTATAGCCGCAACGATATTCTTTTGCAAACTTGGTCTAGGACAAAACCTCCAACTGCCATCACATTGGTATATGTGGGGAAACATATTGGCGCTATCGGTATTAACCACAACGGTTTCATTTGTTTGTACCACACTTGCCATACAATATATAGGCTCTACCCCTACTGCCATACTTGGAGTATTGGAACCGGTAACGGCAATATTTTTTGGCATAACCGTATTTGGCGAAACGTTGAGTATGCGCGATGTGTGCGGACTTACGCTTATCATAGTAGCTGTAACACTTGTTGTTGCCGGCGATAACATCTCAACCATTTTGGTGAGATTCAGGAAAATGTTCCCTAAATTGCCACATAAAAAGAAATAAATATCCGCATACAAAATAAAAAACATATCACACAATGAAATAAAAATTACCTCGTGAGGTAGATTTATCTGCCTCGTGATGTAGATAAAATTTCCTCACGAGGTAATTTCAACTACATCACGAGGGATTTTTTAGATGATATACCATCAAAGGATTGACAGTATACCATCATTCCAATCACACCCTACCGTGAAACGATTGATGATAGGGTATAAATTTCAACTCATTATACTAATAAATATATATGTTTACGGATATTTTTTGTATATTTATGCACTGTTATTCATCACTATAATAGATGATTATAAAAATGTAGTTGTTTATATCAAAAAAAATAACTACCTTTGCACATATTTTTGACAATAAATAAAACATATACAATATGATAGCAAAGGAATTATTAAATCCACGTAGTATAGTGGTAGTTGGAGCATCAGCAGATGTTCAAAAACCAGGTGGTAAAGTATTGAAAAACTTGCTAGACAGCAACTTTAAAGGAACAGTGTATGCTGTAAACCCAAAAGAAGACGAAGTACAAGGCGTAAAATGCTACAAAAAGGTAGAAGATTTGCCTCAAGTAGATTGTGCTATTATGGCCATAGCTGCTAAGTTCTGCCCATCTACAGTGGATGTATTAGCAAAAGAAAAAGGTACAAAAGGATACATTATCTTATCAGCAGGTTTCTCTGAAGAAAACGCTGAAGGTGCTGCTATTGAAAAACATATAGTGGACACAGTGAACAGTGTAGGTGGTACACTTATAGGACCGAACTGTACAGGTTTCTTGAATACTAACTATTGTGGAGCTTTTGATGCACCTATCCCAACCCTTGACCCACACGGTGTTGATTTTATCACAGGTAGTGGTGCTACAGCTGTGTTTATTAAAGAATATGGTATGACCAATGGTCTTACATTCAACAGTGTATGGGCAGTAGGAAACTCAGCTCAAACAGGTATCGAAGACGTATTGGAACACTTAGACAACACTTTCGACCCCGAAAAGAGCAGCCGTGTGATAATGCTTTATATGGAAAAGATTTCCAACCCTCAAAAGATGTTGAAACACTCTCGCTCGCTTATCAACAAGGGTTGTCGTATAGCAGCTATCAAATCTGGTGGTAGTGCTGCCGGTAGCCGTGCTGCTAGCTCTCATACAGGTGCTTTAGCTACTAGTGATGTAGCTGTTGATGCTTTGTTCCGCAAAGCCGGTATCGTTCGTTGTCATAACCGTCAAGAGCTTACTACAGTGTGTGCTATATTTATGCACCCAGAGGTGAAAGGTAAAAACATAGCCGTTATCACCCACGCTGGTGGTCCTGCTGTTATGCTTACCGACGTGCTTTCAAACAATGGTTTGGATGTTCCACACATCGAAGGTCCTAAAGCCGACGAATTGTTGAGCAAATTATTTGCCGGTTCTTCAGTAGGAAACCCAATAGATTTCCTTGCTACAGGTACTGCTGAACAACTTGGTTATATTATAGATGCTTGCGAAAATGATTTCGACAACATCGACGCTATGGCTGTTATCTTTGGTAGCCCGGGATTGTTCCCAAACTGGGACGTTTATGAAGTGCTTGACCAAAAGATGAAGACTTGCAAAAAACCTATATTCCCAATATTACCATCTATCATCAACGTTAAAGATGAGATAGCTGACTTTATAGGCAACAAACATCGCATCAACTTCCCTGAAGAATGTGTGTTTGGTAACGCATTGGCAAAAGTGGTTCACACTCCAAAACCACAACCAGAAAACGTTGAAATGCCTAAGATAGACGTAGCACGCATACGCAAGGTTGTTGACGGATGTGAAAATGGTTACATAGGACCTGACGAAATGTACGAAATGCTTGACGCTGCCGGTATAGCTCAAAAGCAAATCCGTGTAGTAGACCAAAAACAACAAGCTATCGACTTTGCTAACGAAGTTGGTTATCCATTGGTAATGAAAGTTGTGGGTCCTGTACACAAATCGGACGTTGGCGGTGTAACGCTTAACGTAAGAGACATCGAAACAGTGGCTTCTGAATTTGACCGCTTGATGGCTATCAAAGACACTTACGCAGTGGAAATGTATCCAATGCTAGATGGTACTGAAGTATACATTGGAGCTATTCGTGACGAAAAATTCGGACACCAAGTATTCTTTGGTTTAGGTGGTATATTTATCGAAGTGTTGAAAGACGTACAAAGTGCATTTGCACCAATCACAGCCGGCGAAGCAAAAGAAATGCTTGCAAACCTACGTGGTTACAAAATATTGGAAGGTGTACGTGGACAAGAACCTGTAAACATCGATATTTATGCTGAACAAATAGCAAGAGTAAGTGCATTGGTAATGGCTGCACCGGAAATAGCTGAAATGGACCTTAATCCATTGTTGGGTACCCCTAAAGCTGTAGTGGCTGTAGATGCTCGTATACGTATCGAAAAATAAGAACTTTCTTCTTTGATTTTATGCACCTCAGATCCTCCTCTGAGGTGCTTTTTTTTGCTTAAAAGCACTACGGCAAGGGCTAACGGCAGTATCGAGCCGGTACCGACATGAAAGAAAAGACATCCCATCTTGAAAAAGAAGAGTAGAAACACCACCGACAACACCATCAAAATGGTCTCTTCAGTGCTTATTTTTCAGATATTATTTAACACACTAATTGCGTACCACCTTACGAATGCCGATGCCTTCGGCAGTGGTTATACGCATAGTGTAGTATCCTTTGCTTAGGTGAGAAAGGTCTATAACATTGCTATTCTCAAATACAGCCACAACTCTTCCCATCACATCCAACAGTTCTACCCGTTGAATATCATTGCGATTGAAGGTAATGTTATCGCTTGTCGGATTGGGATAGAAAGCAAGGTTGCTCAACATGTCGGCATTGTCTATGGCTACATTTTCTTCGAAATATGCTGTATAAGTAGCATCTTCTGTTGCAATAATATTTCGAGGATTGTTGGTCTTGCCATCGTTCCACCTTACAAAGTGATAGCCCTCGTTGGGAATAGCCGTGAGCGTAACTTCTGTCCTCTCTAAATATTCGCCACCACCCGTTACAGTACCCATTGTATCGTTTGCCGATACAACAGTAATAGTTATATTTCTGCATGTTTCTTCGATAATATCCACAAAGTATTCTCTCCATCCGGACGAAGCATCGTTGTAAAAAAACGAACTACCACAAGGAACTCTGAGAATGGCAGTATCGGAAGAAAATACATTCGAACCAATAGTAGGCGGATAAAATGCCAAAGAAACAACTTCGCATAGATTGTTGCACCCCGCAAAGGCTATATCTTGTATACTAGCAACATTGCCGGGAATAGTAATAGAAGTTAAGCTGTTGCAATTCTCGAATGTAGATTCCTGAATTTCAGCAACACCACTACCTATTGCTAGAAAAGAAAGATTGCTATCATTGGCAAATGCAGATCTGCCAATAGTTCTAACGCTATTAGGAATAACTATTGAATCCAAACCGATACAATTATAAAAAGCTTGATTTCCTATAGAAGCAACTCTATTGGGAATGACAATGGAGGTTAAAGCAGTACAGCCTGAGAAAGTATTTTTTTCAATAGCAATAACATTATTTGGAATATTGACGGCGGTTAAACTACTACATCCATTGAAAGCATATTCTCCAATAGAAGTAACACTATTAGGGATAGCAACGGAGGTTAAAGAAGTACAATATGAAAAAGTATTTTTTCTAACAGCTGTAATATTCGTTGGAATATTGATTGCAGCTAGAGACATACAACCATAGAATGCTGATTCTCCAATAAAAGTAACACCACTAGGAATAGTAAAGGATGTCAAACTACTACAACCGCAAAAAGCAGAAGTACCAATAGTAGTAACGCTATTAGGAATTGTGGCAGAGGTCATACTAGAGCACCCTTGAAAAACATAACTGCTAATAGAAGTAACACCATTAGGAATAGTAACGGAAGTTAAATTGTAACAATCCCTAAAGGCAGATTCTCCAATAGAAGTAAGACTGTTAGAAATATACACAGAGGTCATATCGTAACACTCTCGAAAAGCAGATTCTCCAATAGAAGCAACATTGTCCGGAATTGTTACAGAAGTAAAACTCCGACAGTATCGAAATGCAGAATTTCCAATAGAAACAACATTGTTAGGAATTGTTACAGAATCTAATTTGGCACAATAAGTAAACGCAAAATTCCCAATAGAAACAACACTGTTGGGAATAGTAACGGAGGTTAATTCAAGACATTGATAAAAAGTGTACGGCTCAATAGTAATAATACCATTAGGAATTGTAACAGAGGTTAAATTGGAAGTTTCGAACGCATGACTTCCAATATAATTAACAGTATTGGGAATCGTAACGGCGGATAAACCGGTATGAGAAAAAGCATAACTGCCAATATAAGTAACACCGTAAGGAATATTAACGGAGTTTAAACCCAAAGAATAATAGAAAGCATAATCTCCAATAAAATTAACACCATTAGGAATAGCAACGGAGGTTATACCAATACCACAATTATCGAATGCATGATTTCCAATAGAAATAACATTATAGGCTACTCCATTATTCATCACCGTATCCGGGATAACTAAAGCACCGGAAGGTTTGGTAGATCCGATAGAATAATATGGGTATGACGAGAGTGGAGATGTAACTGCTACTGTATGTAGACTATCTGAAATAATATTAAAATAAAGCGTTTGTCCCGAAGACACGACTGCACTGAAGTCGTACGCCTTTGCCGTTTGCAACACTGCCAAAAGTGCTCCTGCTAAAAGTAATAATTTTTTTCTCATCTTGTTATGTATTAATTTGTACAATAATGTGTGTCTTTTGCGATGCAAAGATACATATTATTTCGTAATAAATACACTTTTATGGAAAGTTTTTTCTTAACCTTTCCCAAACCGGCATAGCAAACCTCTGAGTCAAACAATTCACAAAACACTGATTTACTACTATCTGCCACAGGTTTCAGAACAGCAGATTTCATGATTGCATTTTCCATAAATATCGGCGAAACACCGGCTTTCTCATAAAGTCATAAACATCACCTATAGAAAAAGTAGTCCTTTTTTGGGATTATTAACTATGGTGGATATACTAAAACGATGTTCGGCAAGTTTATAATGGGCGAACCAAATAACTGAAAATATATGATCAAAAATTGCATTATCTTAGCAGGAATACTGCTTACAAGTTGTACACAGTCTGTACTGTCAGAACAACAAGAATCCATCGCCACACCACAAACAATAGAAGCACCGGCTACACGCGAGCTGCGATATGTGGATTTTAGCGATGTGGCAAAGAACACCATTGATGCAGTAGTACACATCAAAACGGAACTTACCAAAAGCACCCCTCTTTACGAAAACTTCTTTGGAATGATAATCAACAAAGGAATGCAAAATCAGACCTATACCGCTTTTGGTTCGGGAGTGATAATAGAGCAAGATGGCTACATAATCACCAACAATCATGTGGTGCAGGATGCCGAACACATAACTGTAACCATGAACGACAAACGCACCTTTACAGCAACACTTGTTGGCAACGACCCTGCTACCGACCTAGCGTTGATAAAGATTGATGCCGAAGACTTGCAAACCATTCCTTTTGGAAATTCCGACAATGCACAGGTGGGTGAATGGGTGTTGGCTATAGGCAATCCCTTCAACCTCACATCAACGGTAACGGCAGGAATAATAAGTGCCAAAGCCAGAAACATGGATATCATCGAAAATACTGATGGATTGGAAAGCCCAATCGAATCATTTATCCAAACAGATGCCGCCGTAAACTCGGGCAACAGTGGTGGTGCACTGGTGAATGCCGACGGAAAACTTATAGGTATAATCACTGCCATTGCTTCGGGTAACGGCTACTATACGGGCTACTCCTTTGCCATACCGGCCAACCTTGCCCACAAAGTAGCCCTCGACCTTAAGCAACACGGCTATGTGCAACGTGCATACCTTGGTGTAAATGTGGCAGAAGTGGATAGCCGAATAGCCGAATACAAAGGGCTGAAAGAGATAAAAGGTGTATATCTAGGACGGGTTATAAAAAATGCAGCGGCCTACAACGCCGGTATGAAAGACGGCGACATAATACTGGCTATCAATGGCACGGAGATAAACAGCTATGCCGAACTGACGGAAGAAATGGGCAAGTATAGCCCCGGCGATGAAATAACAGTGGACTACGACCGTGATAACAAAAAGCATTCAACCACCGTGAAACTGCTAAATAGCGAGGGCACTACAGCTGTACACAAACGAGACCATAGCAATGTGTTTGACATGTATGGAGCTAAGTTTGAGGTACTTTCAAAAGAAAAACTCGCAAAGATGAATCTCAAATATGGCGTTGAGGTATTGCAAACAGGCAATTCCTTCCTTGCACAGATAGGTATAAGCAACGGTTTTGTAATAACCGCCATAGACAAACGGCCTATACGGAGCAAAGCCGATATTGCAAAGATACAAAACCTGCGAGGCAAAATAGTGATAGAAGGATACTACAAAGGCAACAGCCGAAAGTATCACTATATACTAAATATATAAACCTCCGCACCACAAACCTTTGCCATGCACCATTTGTTCTTTTGCTAATACTTGTGTACCAAAACCTAATTCACAATGGAAATGGAAGAAAATAAAACCATCATAGAAAACACTATTGCTGCACAAAGAGAGTTTTTCGGAAAAGGAAAAACACGCTCAGCTGAATACAAAATATGGCATTTGAAAATGCTATACAAGTCGATAACACAACACGAATACGACATAGCCAACGCTCTATTCCAAGACTTGCACAAGAGTGAATACGAGGCTTATATAACAGAAATAGTACTAGTAAAATCAGAGATAAAACAACAGATAAAACTATGCAAGAAATATGCAAAACCCCGAAGAGTTTGTCCTACACTATTTGTGGTGAATGCAAAATCACAAATATACTATGAACCCTACGGGCTGACACTCATTGTAACACCTTGGAACTATCCCTTTCAGCTAGCACTTATGCCATTGGTGGGAGCTATAGCAGCAGGCAACTGTGTGGTTCTAAAACTATCACCCGACTCTAGCCATACCAACAAAGTTATAAAACAAATACTCGAAGAAGTATTTAATCCAGAATATGTAAGTGTATTTGAAGGGCACAGAGATGTAAATACTCTCTTATTTGCACAACCATTCGACCACATATTCCTTACAGGTAGCCCCGAGCTAGGAAAAATAGCTATGGAAGCAGCTGCCAAACACCTTGCGAAAATAACATTGGAGCTTGGGGGCAAAAGTCCGTGTATTATAGACAAAGATGCTAATATAGAAATTGCAACTAAAAGAGTAGCATTTGGAAAGGTTGTAAACTCAGGACAAACATGCATTGCACCCGATTATATCTTTGTTCATAAAGATATAAAACAGAAATTTATAGAGCAGTTCAAAGAAATAATATCAACCTTTTATGGCAGAGATATTCAACAAAACACTGAATACCCACATATTGTGTCGGACAAAGCAATGCTCCGTTTGGTAAATCTTCTAAGCTGTGGTGATGTTATTTACGGCGGAACCTACGACAAAGAAAGTCGTTTCTTCCACCCTACTCTTATAGAAAACGTATCACCCGATTCCGAACTTATGCAAAATGAAATCTTTGGTCCGATTTTTCCTATCTACACATTCGAGGATATCGATGAAGTGATAGGCTTTATCAACTCTCGCAAAAAACCATTAGCATTATACTATTTCACCGAAAATAAAAAACGAGCAGAAAAGATGGTAAGAGATACATCGTCGGGGGGAGTGTGCATAAACGACACATTGATGCACATAGTAAACCACAATCTTCCCTTTGGGGGAGTGCAAAACAGCGGACTTGGCAACTATCATGGAGAGTTTTCATACAGCACATTCTCACACCAAAAAGCTGTGCTACACACCTCTACCACCATTGATTTCTTCATAAAATACCCACCATTTGGTAAAAACAGAATTAAATGGATAAAAAAGATTTTCTAGACTATATCCACAATATACATAGCAGCAACAAGAAAGAGTCCATAAAATTTCATGGGCTCTTTCTTGTTTATAGATAACTTTTAGAAATCGCCTTGACAATTGTTTAGTGCAAAATATAAGACTTAATATAAACATCTTCTCTTACCTACTTCGTTTCCTTAAGCTCATCTATCTTGCTGTTTAACGCATCTATTTTTTCGTGCAGGCGTAGCAAAGAAATCTAAATGGCATGATATTATATCCAAATACCTCATACCCCCAAAACAAATTATCCCATATATGCTACAGCGGTAACATATATGGGATAATGTAATAAGATATACACCATAATAAAGAATTATTAATGTATATTTTACTTTCAATAGCCTAAAACATCTAAAACTTCAAGTGTTCTGTTTCTTTAACTTTGAACAAATCATTATTTGTGCGTTGCTCTTTGTATTTAAAACTATGAGATATATCTCCCTTGTACAAATAACTATTATAAATTATAGGAAGTGAAAGTGCACCAGCTAATCCTACTGCTAAACCGGCTCCTGCAAGAACGCCTTCTCCAGCAATTAGTCCAACAACAGAAACTGTTGAACCTATGATAGAAACTCCTCCTAAAGTATAAGCAATACCTTCTCCAATATACCCTTTATTATGATTTTTGTAATCCATTCCAAAAGGTATATACTCATTGCTATTAGGAGATTTTGAAAGCAGAAACGCATAGTATACATCTCTATTTAATTTTACGATTCCTTTTCCTGAGTCTCCTATTGTACATAAATAATCATTTCCTGGCGTTCTTATTTCTGTTCCTGGTGTACCATACACTGTTACTTTAGTTAATGAAGAACAACTTGAAATTAGAACTATCGATACTAATAAACCTAATATATAAATTTTATTTTTCATGATAAATATTTTTATTGATAATCATATAATACATTTGAATAATAACTAGTTGTAGAACCAAATGGAGTATTTTGTGCATTGAAATATAGCAAAAACCAATTTTCATTTAAAGCATTTTTATTCTGTGTATAAATCGTTCTTAATGCATCATTAGTTCTTCCTTTCAATTTCACAAATGAAGTCATCAACGAATTAGCATAGTAATTCGAAACTATTTTTTTATATGTTTTTCCTCCATCTATAGAATACGAAATACATATACCAAATTTGCAATAAGAATCGGATGGTGTATAATCTATCTTACTAAAATCAGTTCCTGATGAATTCTCGAACGAATTCAGAAATGCTTTACCTATAGGTGAAATATGAAATGATCTTACCATTGATGCCTGACCTCGAGGAGCTATAGATAAAGTCGGTTGATCTATAGTATAGGTGGCATTTGTAACAGATGTTCCATCTGTAGATGATGAACCTACATTAATACCACTTAGGATTTGCCCGGCTCTTCCTCCTATTCCTAATGCACCTCCTACTGCACCAAGATTTACAGTACCTCCACGTCCTTGACTTGAAGAATGCGTTACTGTTTTCGTCTTAACTGTCGGATCGTAATAGATTGTAGATACGCCATTGGGATCAAGATAAAATGATTTTGTTCTGTCTATTGTCATAATCTCATCTGTAAGATTTTTCACATAGACATCTAATTCTCCATCCGGTGTAATACTGCATACTACAAATATTTCCGCACTTGCCGGAGGATTCTCGGAAATATTCGTTTTTTCGTTTCTTATGGATTGATAAGAAACACTTGTTACTGCCAATTTTGTTGTTTCGCATGAAAAAACAAGCAAACTCATACAAGCCAAAAGGCATAATTTCAATTTATGTGTCATAATATTTTATTATTTATTTTAAACCATATACTTTTCCTGTTCCTCGACAAATAGAACATTTTCCTGTTCTTTTGCCATGTTCTAATAAGCAATTGGCACATGTTGTTTTATCAAGACCAAATCCTGCATTCTGTAATCCTGTTCCATTACATGTTTGACATACTCCTGTTCCTCCACATGAATGACAATCTTTGTAGCCATAACGATTTTCATAATACGTCTTTGTTCCTGCATTATCATTCGATTGGTATGTTCCAGAAGTATTATACGAGTTATTTACAAATAAACCATTACTAATTCCATTGTTTTGATTATAAAGAGCCATAAAATCGGCAACTTCCATCAAATAAACAGGTGATTTTAATATTATATTAGCCTCTTCCATCACCATAAACAAAACAACATCTTTCAAATTTCTATCAACAAAAAGCATTGATGTAACAGTTAAACCATCTACATTCATTGTAGCTCCTTGAAACGTTTTAACTCCATCTCTCTCTTGATAAAAACTATACACATCTTTGTTATCAACAACTACTTTATCCGAATAAAATGTAATATAGCCAATTTGAGGATTTGAAGTTAATATTTCCCCTGTAGAAATATTTTGAGCTCGGCCATCCAAACAATAAGCCAATGTGCAAGGAAACGTTCTGCCTTGCCCTTGTAAATTAGCAACTCCAATGATTACTACCATTACAAAATAAAAAAGTTTTTTCATAATCTTCTTTCCCTTAATACGTGTCGGGCACAACCCTTAGTTTTCCCTACTCTATTAACTAAACAGTTTTCAGGTTCCCTGCTCTTGAGCAAGGCCCTTGCTGAATCTCCAAACGAAATAAAAGGGTACAAAAAAGGCATGAACCTTTTCGTTATAGCCTCTTATTTGTTGCGGGTGTCTGGAATACCTTTAGATAACAAGGGGAAGTACGATACAATTCACGCCTAAGCGTAAACCGTCCGCAGTCCTATTCTCATCTAAATGCAAAAAGTTTTCCAGACTCAGCAACAGAGAACAAGAGCGTCTAGCTCAATATCTTATATTATATTTCTTTTACGTTTCTACATATTATTTCTGTTAGTTTCAGTTTGCAAATATACAACTATTTTCTGAATAATATCAGTTTTGGTAAGGATTTTTTTGCACTGCCATGTAGAGACGATTTGCAAATCGTATCAAAACAGCTGGTATTAACACCAACGATGTACACAATGGGGAGACGATGTACACATCGTCTCTACAGGGTTGCCACACTGTAAACTATGGAACTCATTTTGCATCATTGACTAAAAGTCTTTGGTGATGGGGAAAATTGCGGTCGTAGTCTATACCACATTCGGCAAATATGTCGGTTATCTGGTTGCCATATTTGGCATTCGCTGGCACGTATAAAGGAACTCTTTCTAGCAAAAAATCACTCTATGCTTTTCCAACAATTAAAAATATCTTTTTCAATAATTCTAAAATGTAGGTATCGCATCATTTACACCCTATTGTCGCAAACTTCATAATAGGGTTTCATCAATTTGATGGTATACCATGAAAAATGGGATATTCAACTTTAGCAATTGGCTGTCGGCCGTTAGCTTTTGAACATACAACAATATTGCCGATTTTATCTCTGCATATTGAGCGATGGAACATAATTTTTTCATGCGAGCAAACTAATTTGAAATAGATAAATAATTATTGCGTCAGCCCAGCCAAAAGCTAATGGCTAAAAGCTAAAGTTCAGTTAGTATGTCCCTACCACTGGAATATAAATTTGTGTGCTTCGCAAAAATATTTTCCGTATTTTTTTTACGGATAGAGAAAAATTCTTATATTTGCAACATAATTATTAAATAATATACCATGCTTATCAACTTTATTGTCAACAATTTTCGTGGTTTCAACCTCCCTATAGAATGGTGTTTATCTCATCCAAACAACTATGAATTCAACACCTATGCCATAAAGGATGGCATAATAAAGAATGGCCTTATATATGGTCCCAATGGTTGTGGCAAGACAAATTTCAGTTTGGCACTATTTGATATTGTCAACCACATATCACAAAAAATCAAGAAAGCAGACTACTACAATAATTTTATTTATGCTGGAACACCTGATACTTTGGTAAACTTTGAATATACATTTAAATTTGACAAGGAAATTGTAGAGTATAAATACAGCAAACAATCTGATGGTAAACTTATTGAAGAAAACTTAATAGTAGATGGCAAAACAATATTCGAAAAAAAGAACAATTTCTTTGTTATAGATAGCGAATGTTTTGCCATAGAAAACCAAACAAAAGATGCACTTGCCATAAATGCCAATGGAGTATCGATAATAAACTTTTTATTGACTTCTTTTCCTCTAACTCATGACCATTATCTTATCAAGCTGAGGAACTTTGTAGATGGAATGTTGTGGTTTAGGAATTTGGACATACGAGAATTTATTGGTCTTGAAAATACTATATCCAATTTAGACGAGTTTATTATCAAAGAACATTTGCATAAAGACTTTGAATCATTCCTAAATTCGGTAAGCGGACAAAAGTTTGAATTCGACAATAATTCCGAGAACGACAGAATGCTTATGTGCAAAATTGGAAATAACAGATATCCATTTATCCTTATAGCGTCTACCGGTACAAAAGCATTACAGCTTCTCTATTTTTGGATGAAAAAGATAGTTAATGCCTCCTTCGTTTTTATCGATGAATTTGATGCCTTTTACCACTTCGATTTATCATTCGAAGTATGCAAACGTTTATTTACACAAAACTGCCAGGTGTTCGCATCAACACACAACACCTATCTTTTATCCAACGAACTTTTACGTCCTGATTGTAATTTCCTACTAAACAATAATAAAATAAAATCTTTTTCCGATTGCACTCAAAAAGAGTTAAGAATAGCTCATAATATGGAAAAACTTTATCGTGGAGGCACTTTTAATATATGATACTGTTTATATTTGAAGGAGAACGCCGAGAACAAGAAATATTTCGCACCATCGACAATTTGTTTCTCGGCATAGACAAAGAATCCATATGTTGCAGCTTTGGCAACAACATATACCAATTATATGAAACCATTATGAGCCACAACGATATAGAAATTGTATCTATCCTAAAAGAATGGCTCATAAAAAGAAATGATCATAGCTTGGACGACTACTTAGTTTCCGACTTTTCTGAGATATTTCTTTTTTTCGACTACGACCCCCATAGTAGAGATATTCCACTAAATGAACTAAATAACAGAATTATAAAAATGTTGAAACTTTTTGACAACGAAACAGAAAACGGCAAACTTTACATTAACTATCCAATGATAGAATCTATTCGCTACACTAAAGAATTGCCCGACTATAATTTTGTGAAATATGAGATAGAAATGGAAAAATGCTCAACTTTTAAGAATGAAGCAGCAACTTTTTCGCACTACAAAAACATGGATTTTATTCTGTTACGCAAAAAATCCAACACCGATGATAAAGATAGAATAAAAAGAAATTGGGAATACCTAAAAGAACAAAATATAAAAAAAGCCAACTATATTTGTTATAAAAAGAATGAAATGCCAACAAAAAAAAGCGATATTGAAACAATTAAAATATTCAATAGTCAATTGAATAACTATATTAATAACCACAATTCCATTGCTATATTAAATGCTTTTCCCATATTTTTATACGACTATTTGAAGTAAACCGCGTATCAAACTCCAATAAACTTCTTTCATAATTATCAGCAAAGACTAGCTCCCAACCTCGGAGTAAAAATAAAGGCAATTTTATAGAGCAAACCATATACTACAATTTTCGTTTTTCTACATAAAAAAAGACCAAAACATGCTGTTTTTAGACCTTATTCTCCAAGAAAAACACATAGATAACACCCTGAATAGTAAAAAGATACTATAAGTTCACAACTTTGTGGTCCACAAAGTTGTGAACTTTACAATAAAAGTTGTATCTTTGCAAACGAAAAAAAGCAGTTTTTGACATGAAAAAAGAGCATTTATATATGGTGTGGCTGTAGATGGAAACAATTTTACAGATAGAGTTGCTGAAACGCGAAGACTAAAAAACGACTTTGAGAATGGCCAAAATGTCATTCTTATATCCAACAGAAGAATTGGTAAAACTTCGTTGGTAAAGCATGTGTGTTCGCAAGTGGACACCGATTTGGTCAGCGTTGTAAATATGGATATTTACGATTGCAGGAGCGAATACGAGTTTTACAACAAGTTCGCAACTTCGATACTGAAACAAACTGCTCAAAAATCGGATATGATATTGCAGAATATTAAAGATTTTCTTGTTCGTTTATCACCTAAGATTTCTTTTTCGCCCGATGTCAGTAATGAGATTTCGTTGTCGTTAGGCATAACACCTAAAGAATATTCTGCCGAAGAAATCCTACAACTTCCGGAACTCATAGCTCAAAAAAAACGGCAAACGGATAGTGGTATGCATTGATGAATTTCAGCAGATAGGAGAGTTTGCAGACTCTATTACCATACAAAAAAAGATGCGTGGAATATGGCAACTGCAAAAACATGTATCTTATTGTTTGTTTGGTAGCAAAAAGCATTTGTTGTTAAATTTGTTTCAAAACAAGCGAATGCCATTTTACCAGTTTGGCGATACTATATTCCTCAGCACTATCCCCACCGCCGATTGGATTCCATTTATAAAAAGCAAGTTTGCCGAAAAGCATATATCTATATCCGATTTGCTTATCGAACAGCTATGTAACATTGTGTGCAACCACTCATCGTATGTGCAGCAATTGGCATGGAATGTGATGCTCAATGCAGAAAAAGAAGTTACCGAAGAAACATTGGACGAAGCTTTGAATGATATGCTAAATCAAAATTCTGCAATGTTTTATCAGCAAACAGAAGGTCTTTCAGGCTATCAGATAAACTTCATCAAAGCATTGATTGGCGGAGTGGAAAAAGATTTTACATCCCAAAAAGTGCTTAGCGAATATAACTTAGGAACAAAATCGAACATCGCCAGAATAGTTACATTGCTAACAAATAAGGAACTGATTGAAAAAACGACCAATGGTAAAATAGTCTTTTCAGATCCCCTTTTCCCTTTATGGTTCAAAAGAGAGTTTTGTTAGAATTGGATTAAGGCAACTTCTAGAAATTGCCTATAGAAAACCATGCGGTTTAGCCCTCAAAACTCCCACACTTACGGGTCAAAACCATGGGAGTTTTGGGGCAAAAGTATGGCACTTTTTGGTCGTAACCCACAGGATTAGGAGAGGGATGTTTGGGGATAATAAAATTGAGTTAACCCGACAAGGATTTTGAGTTAGCACATCACCATATACCGAGTTAAGTCGGCGACGCTGTAGAGTTAACTCAAAAGCATGTACAGAGTTAAGGCAAATTTTTAGGTTTTTCCATAAGTTAAGTCTCAAGCCGTAAAAAGAAATAGCCCACAAAGTAAAACTTTGCAGGCTATTCTTTGGTATTTTTATAGAGTTTTGTGTCTAGTTTTTTCAGCACAAAACACATTCATAATCTCGTTATCTTGTCGTCAAAGAAAAGTCCTTATTCCAACCAAAAACAGACAGGTTCTTCATGTATTTTTTTAAGCCGGCTATATCAGCACTTTCCAGCGACCTCCATTCTTGCCTCCTTCTCGTTCTATACACATACCTTCCTTGAGTTTTCTAACACATTTTTGTACTGTTGTTCTGGATTTACCACTCTTTTTTACCAATACATCAATAGTAGCTTCGGGATTTTCTCTAATTAAATCCAGTATAATCTTTATAGTTTTTAGCTCACCTTTTAGCTCACCTTTTAGCTCACTTTTTAGCTCACTTTTTAGCTCACTTCTCAACCCTATTTCCAAAACATCACCCTGTTGTTCAATGTTTTGCCAATTATTTTTTAGCTCACTTTTTAGCTCACTTTTTAGCTCATCTTTACATGGTATTTCTATTAGAAAATACGAACGTTCATCA
>JAGCLZ010000123.1 GCA_017646685.1 Bacteroidales bacterium
AACCTTGCCCGATGGCAGTTTTCTACGTCTGAAAGATGTTGCCGACATAGAACTTGGCGAACAAACCTACTCTACCATAGCCCAACTGCATGGCAAACCCGTAGCCTCGATAGGTATATACCAATCGCCGGGAAGCAACGCACTGGCAGTGGCCGAACGCTGCAAAGCCAAGATGGAAGAGCTGTCCAAATACTTCCCCGCCAATGTGGACTGGAACATAACATTGGACACTACAACCTTTGTAAAAGAATCGGTGAAAGAAGTGTATAAGACCCTTATCGAAGCCTTTGTGCTTGTGCTGTTGGTTATAATGCTGTTCTTGCAAAACTGGCGTGCCGCCCTTGTGCCTACGTTGGTTATACCTGTGTCGCTTATAGGTACATTTGCCGTTATGAGTCTGCTGGGCTTCTCGCTAAACACCCTTACACTCTTTGGGCTTATACTGGCCATAGGTATAGTGGTGGACGACGCCATAGTGGTGGTAGAAAACACCGTCCGCCATTTGGAGACGGGCAAGTTTACACCCAAAGAAGCCGCCATCAAGTCTATGCAGGAAGTGTCGGGGCCTATAGTGGGAATAGTGCTTGTGTTGCTTGCAGTGTTTATCCCTACGGCATTCATAGGCGGCATTAGCGGACAGCTATACAAGCAGTTTGCCCTCACTATAGCAGTATCCACCGTAATATCGGGTGTCAACGCCCTTACCTTCAGCCCGGCACTATGTGCTTTGATACTACGACCCGGTGAAAAGAAAAGCAACTTCTTCCTTTTCCGCTACTTCGACAAATTCTTTGGCAAACTAACCCAAGGCTACGCCCGCACCATCGGGTTCCTACTACGCAAGTCGGCGGTAACATTCATATTATATATAGTGCTTTCGGCAGTGGCTATATTCGGGTTCTTGAAATGGCCGTCGTCGTTTATACCCAACGAGGACCAAGGCTTCTTTGTAGCACAGCTGCAACTGGAAGACGGGGCTTCGCAACACCAAACCACACAGGCACTGAACCAAGTGTTTGCCATACTCGACACCACTGCCGAGGTAGAAAACTATCTTTCCATAAATGGATTCTCGATGTTTCAAGGGTCGGCAATGTCCAACTATGCCACACTATACGTTATGCTTAAACCATGGGAAGAACGCACAGATAAATCGCAATCGGCCGACGCTATAGTGGCACGCTTCAACAAGGCGGCTGCCCGTATAACCAACGCTTCGGTGCAAGCCTTTGTGCCACCACCAATAGCAGGACTTGGCAACACCGGAGGTTTCGAACTCATGCTTCAAAACAACAACAATAACAGCCTTGCCGACATGCAGGCCATGGTGGAAAACATAGTGGATGCCGCACCGCAAACACCGGGACTTTTGTACCTCAACAGTGGCTTTAGTGCCTCGGTGCCTCAAAAGTATTTAAACATAGACCGCGACAAGGTGAAGATGCAGAAGTTGCAGATTGGCGACGTGTTCTCTACCCTTTCGGCATACATGGCTTCGGCCTACGTCAACGACTTTGTGAAATTCGGCAGGGTGTATAAAGTAATGTTGGAGTCGGACAACGCCACACGTACCAACATCAACAATATACTTAACCTTACGGTAAAGAATGCCGATGGCAAGATGGTGCCGTTCTCGTCGTTCACCACCATAGAAGACCGCCTTGGCTCCAACGTTATAACACGCTACAACCTATACCCCTCGGCATCCATTATGGGCATGGGTAGCATAGGCACCAGCTCGGGACAAGCCCTCGACGTGATGGAAAATCTTGTAAACGACAAAGCCGGAAACACTTACGCCTACCAATGGACAGGCACCGCCTTTCAGGAAAAAGCAGCAGGCAGCAGCACAAGCACCATATTCCTATTGGCAATATTTGTTGTAATAATGGTGTTGGCAGCACAATACGAAAGCCTTACAAGTCCGTTTGCCGTCATTATGGGATTGCCCATAGCACTGCTTGGAGTAATAATAGGGTGCTTGATAATGGGCGAATCGCTAAGCGTTTACTCGCAGATAGGTATCATACTCCTTATAGGTTTGGCGGCAAAGAACGCCATACTTATAGTAGAGTTTGCCCGCGACTACCGCAAAGAGGGAGCCACCATACGCCAAGCCGCCACCGAAGCCGGCGAAGTGCGTTTCCGCCCTATCATCATGACATCGTTGGCGTTCATACTCGGAGTATATCCCTTGGTGGTAGCATCCGGAGCCGGAGCCGTGGCACGAATATCGCTCGGAACGGCAGTGTTCTTCGGAATGCTGGTATCCACAATACTTGGAACACTATTTATTCCAAACTACTACGAGTGGTGGGAAAAGATACAGACACGCTTCTCCGCCAAGAAACATAAAGATGAAAACCATAACCAATAACCCTCATAAAAACCAAGCCGAAGCAATACAATATACTGCTTCGGCTTTTTTGCATACCACACTTAGCAGTAAAAACCATGTGGTTTACGACCCAAAACTACGGCACTTACACCTCAAAACTCCCATAGTTACGACCCCTAAACCGCATACTTTTGATGTCGAAACCGCATAGCCCGAAACAGCCACATGCTTTGTATTGTATTTTTTTCTGTAGTAGTAATATTAAGTTGTCGGTTAAGGTGGTTTTGGGAAGGAGCCGATCCCACATGAGAAGCAATCGATCCCACGTGGGAAGGAGCCGATCTCATATGAGAAGGAGCCGATCCCAAAAGGTGCTTCAGTGTAAATGCAAAACCATTGCAAGGGCATTGCAAAACTGTTTCGGCGGTGGATAAACTTTGCAAGACGGTCGCTAAATTTGGTAAGACGGCTGCTAAAGGTATAAAAAAAGGGTTTATTTTGGTAGAATAAAGGGTTTGTTTAGGGTAAACAAACTCTTTATTTGAGGTATGAGCAACCGAGTTACAGATTTTATCGACCGTCTTGCCAGTTTTATCATTGATGTAATGGCTATGACTCGCTGTGTAATCTTTCGGTGTTAATATCCTTAGTATAAACAATAAAACCAAATGCATAGCGTTAGCTCTGCATTAAACAATAAATCTATAAAATATTACAGAATGAAACGTCAAAATGAATATGTGTTCAAACCTCAAATGGGTAGCTATATTTTTATAATAACCCTTGTTTTACTTAGCATTCCATTTGTACTTTCATTAAGTGGCAAAAGAATTCTTTTGATTATCGGATATATAATTATGGCATTGGGTAGTATCGGGGCAATTATGTTCGGTATCAATATTTATAAAAAAGACCGAATTATAGTGAATGATGAAGGCTTAATACTACAAAATGTGTATCCCTCAAAAGGTGAACAAATAAAAAATATAACCTTTTATTGGCAAGAAATAAAGCAAATAAATTTTGGTAATTTAGAGATGCCTAATTGGAGGCATAGCGGTAGCCATGTTGGATATTTTATGGAAATAAAATTGAAAGATAATGCATACCACAAATCCATCGAAATGTATGATATGGAAAAAGTAAAAAAATCCATTCACTATAAAAAGAAAAAGCATGTACGCATTTCTGATAGGTTAGAGTGTCAATAAAAGCTACCGAGTAAAACTTATATAGGCAACTTCTAAACTAAATTATAGGAGTTGCCCATTGTCATTCCATGCCAATGGGAGGTAGGGAAAAATGACAGTATACCATCAACTCCGCCAAACCCGGGTATGAGCACGCTGACAGTATACCGTCGCGAAACGGAAACCCGGGTATAAAAAAACGGCTTCGAAATCGACTATTTTTTACATCACGATATAGGCACCTACTCTATCGCGATGTAGTCGGAATTTCCTCGTGATGGAATTTCATCTACATCACGAGGAAAAATAATATGACTAATGTTGCGTTATTTGAAGTATATTTACACATTTGCAAACAGTAACTTATACAGCATTCATACAAACAAACTAAATTTAAAGTCCTATGAAGAAAGATTATTTTGCCAAATTGGTTCTATGCCTGGTTCTATGTTTAAATGCTCCGGTGGGCTATTCGCAATCGGAGGATTTCGCTCTTTTTATCAAACGATTTTCTGCCGACACTTCATTCCAAAAAGAACGAGTGGTGTTTCCTATCCCTCAAATTTCGTGGGATTACGAAAACGACAAAGAAAAAACAACACCTATCGCAAAGGAAAAATATAGGCACCAAACATTGTTTGACCTAAACAGCGAGTGTGCCGATGGATTTTATTTCTTTTACCCAAACACCGACACGGTAACTACTGTAAAAGATATGGTTTTGCAAATATCCGGCATCACCGACATGTATGTAAAATACTACTTTAAGCTAATAGACAATCGGTGGTTTTTGATTAAATACTTGGACTATGATTTGTAGGTAAAAGAGGTGTAATTTTAAAGAGTAAACAACGTTATTCGCAAATCTTTTGTATCTTTGTAAGCCGTAATAAAAGAATAAATAAATTTTATACTCATACAAAATATTGAATATAAACAAATTGTTATGACACAAAAACAGTGAAAAAGTCTAAAAATCCCAGGAATAATAATCATATTGACTTTGATAGCCGACCAAATTCTAAAAAATTTGGGTTAAGACACATATACAAATAGGCGACAGCATTCCCGTGTTTGGAAATTGGTTTCAACTCTACTTTGTAGAAAACGAAGGGATGGCCTTTGGGATGGCCTTTGGCGGCGAAGTGGGAAAAATAATAAATGATAATGCATTTTGTTTTGGATGATAAATATTTGATATTATGGATAAAAAGGAAGAATGTACACCTTCATTATTGGCATGTATAGCTATGGATGCTGTTGGTATGGCAAGTTATTTTTTTCCCGTAGTAGGAGAAACTTTTGATGCTCTTTGGGCGGTGGTAGCGGCAGTGGTGTTTTACCGTTGGTTTCGTTCACCCATAGGGGCAATGACTGCGGCGGCCGAAGAGCTTTTGCCAAAAACCGACATCGTGCCAATGTTTACAATCGCCTACTTCATTTTTAGGCGAAAAGCCATCAAAAAAATAAAATCTAATTAATTGCCAAACCTAAATCGTTAAACTATGGGGGCTGCAAATACAAAGAGTTGCAAGCCCTCGGGGTGTTAGCGTTCTGCTATTATCGATCTCACATCCTTCAGGCTGAAAAGACCTAACCCAAATAACATTGCAAGCATAGCCATGCCCACCACCACTATATGCCATATCCAATGTATTCCAAGATGGCTTAGACCAAAATTGATACCTACCACCATACATATATATATAAGCAATCGGAAGGATGTATGTCGGTCCACCTTGAAGTGGAATATTCTTATGGCCACCACTATTTGTGATACAGCTACAAAGGTTTGGGTGACAACACTTGCCCATGCCGATCCTACTTGGGCATAGCGAGGAATAAGTATAAGGTTTACAACAATATTGATAGACAATGCTATTGTGGAAAGGATATTGAGTCGGCGAAGGCTGTTGTTGGCTGTAAGCAGGGTGCCAAACACATAGGTAACCGATATGGGTACAAAGCCGAAGACGAGTATTTGAAATACTTCGGCCGACTGCTCTATGTGGCTATCGTATAGCAATGCCATCAGTTCGCTGCTAAGGCATGAAAGACTTATGGCTATGCCGGACGAAAAAGCAAACACGCATACAAATACATTGCGAGTAATGGGTCTGATGTCTTCTTTGTTTTTCAACATTTTGGCATACACCGGTAGCAACGGTACCGACACAAGGTAGGCCAGCATCACCAATGCTTCGAGCAGCCTATAAGCACCGGCATATATACCGGCCGATAAGTTGCCCGAAGGTAAAAGACGTTCAAGCATGATAGGGTCGATGCGGTTGTACGAAGCCATTAGTAGCACCAATAGCGCAAAAGGTAGGCTTTGCCGGATGATAACGATGCTTAATGCCGGGTTGAGGCGTAGCTTACGTAGCTTGGTTTTGTTGATGAGTGCCACCAATGCTACACCGGCAGTGATAAGGTACGATAGTGTTTGAGCACCTATAAACCATTCTATGCGAAATGGCTCCTCGGCAACGTTCCCCCAAAGCAAAAGGCTGCAAAAAAATATCATAAGCACGCGATCCATAACCGATAGTAAACTGTCGGTTTTAAACATCAGCAACCCCGAGAAGTTGGAACGAAGATAAAGAATAAGCGAGTTGAGAAATTGGTTCAGACACATCCATGCCAGCAAGAAAAACTCGCGTCCGTCGTAGCCCACAATCCAACCTACTACAAAAGTAACCATTACAAACACAAGGAATAGTATGAGCTTTATGCCCAATATACCTGAAAGATGTTTGCTTATAAGTTGATTGTGTTGAGCAATGTTTTTGTTGTTGAAATTGGTTATACCCAAATCGAGCAATATGTTGAAGATATAGGTAAAGTTGAATATGGCAAAGTATAGTCCAAATTCTTCGGCACCTACAGCGTTTTGTACACCCACATCAATGCCCAAAATCCAGAACGGTTTTATAAGAATATTGAGCAGTAAAAATAATAATATACTCGAAAAAAGTTTCTTGTGCATATACCTTATCGTAATTTATTTCATAATAACTACGAATTTAAAGTTTTATTTTCATTGCTACTCAATATATGCCACATTGTATTTGATTATACCGATTAATATCTTTATTTACAAGTATTTCTTTCTGAAAAATTACTGCTGAAATAGCTTAAAACTCACGAGACTAAATAGCGTTTTTACCTAGACTAGGCAACACTTATTTACATAGAATATAGAAAATACTTTTATATGTCGATAATTTTTAATACTTTTGCAATAATTTTTTCGGATGGTTGCCGGGTAGCATACAAAAGGTTATAAATTGTTAGCAAGGCAATAAAAAAGAAAGATTTGCATTATATAACACGAATAAAAATAAAACACGGAATAATGAAGAAGACGTTTATCGTATTATTGTTTGGAGCTTTGATGGTTAATGGTTTAAAAGCTCAGGATGTTAATGAAGACCCTATAGTAATGGAAATTGGCGATGAAAAGATTACGCAGTCGGAATTTCTGAAAAATTTTCGTCAAGCCAATAGCGTAGGTGATAATGCTACAGCAGAACAAAAGCGTAATGCCTTGAATGAATATGTTGATTTGTTTGTCAATTTCCGTTTGAAGATAAAAGAAGCGTTGGCCGAACGTTATGACACAGTGCCTTCGTTTGTAGAAGAATATTCTACCTATCGTAACGAACTTGCTGCACCGTATCTAATAGATTCGAAATTATTGGAAGAGATTTTGCAAGAGGTGTATCGTCGTAATCAGCAAGCTGTACGAGCCTCGCATATTATGGTGGCATTACCCCGAAATCCTTCGCCCGATGATACTTTGAAAGCCTACAAAAAGGCAATGGATATATATGAACAGGCTATAAAAAAAGATGCCGACTTTAAGAAGTTGGCCATAGCATTGTCCGAAGATCCATCGGCCAAAGATCATGTTTCGCAAAAGTCTGGACAAGAAATGAAAGGCAACGGAGGTGATTTGGGTTATTTTACAGTGTTTGATATGGTATATCCTTTCGAGCAAGCAGCCTTTACAATGAATGTGGGAGAGATTTCGAAACCTGTACGTTCAAGTTTCGGATACCATATCATAAAGGTGGTGGACAAAATTTCTATTTATGGCAAATCGTCGATACAGCATATATGGGTAGGTTCGATGTCGGACAAAGATGAGAACCGTATGATGAGCAGAATTAATGATGCATATAGAAGACTTACTGAAGGTGAAGATTTCAATAAAGTAGTTCGCGATTGTAGCGAAGATAGAGCTACTATTCCGGTAAATGGTTTAATTGAAAATATACCTGTACAACGAATGGTGCCGGAATATGTTAGTAAGATAGCCGAGTTGGAAGTGGGTGAGTACTCAAAACCTTTCAAAACAGATTTTGGATGGCATATAATAAAAGTGGTAAAGAAAGATACTATTGCACCGTTTGAAGATATGAAGCCTTTCTACAAACAACGTATCTCTCGTGACCAAAGAAGCAAACAACCTCAAAATGTTTTTGTCGAAAACATGAAGGAAAAGTATGGCTTTGTTGATCATACTTCCAAGAATAAAGAGGCTTTTGATGAATTGTTATCAGTATTGACTGATTCGGTATTTCGTGGAACATGGAAAGCTCCACAATTGAAAAACGGAGAAATGATAGCGTTTTCGTTTAGTGATAAGCAATATACTGTAAACGATTTGGCGAAATACATAGAGGAAACACAAAAGAAATCGTTGAAAAAATATAAAGCTACTTACTTGAAAGAACAATTTGATGCTCTCGTAAGTAGAGAGATTATTGCCTATGCCAATGCCGGATTAGAACAAGACTATCCCGAATTTAATGAATTGGTAAAAGATTATCGTAATGGTTTGTTGATATTTGCATACAATGACGAAAAAGTATGGTCGAAGGCTATTATTGATACAACAGGCTTGAAAGAGTTTTATGCAATAGAAAGTAAAAAACATGATATGAATAATCCCGAAGAATCCATATATTTCTGGAAACAACGTGCTGATGTAATGACAATAAGCATATTTGATTCCAGCTGTATTGATGCTGCAAAAGCTATGAAGGTTGTGGAGAAGAATGCTTTCAAGGAAGAAATGACTAAGGATAAAATGTATGATTTGTTGATGAAGAAATTGAAAAAGAAGAAATGTACGGTAGATCCTCCTATGTATATAAGAAATGTGAAAGTTGAAAAAGATAACAATGAAGTAATCACACCGGAACAGTTTAAGAAAGGTATTTATTCGGTAAAAACAGTCAATGGCAAAGGTTATATTATCATAGTAGTAAAAGGCTTGATAGAACCAACCATCAAAGAGTTACGTGATGCTCGTGGATATTATATAAACGATTATCAAACTTATTTGGAAAAACAATTGGTTGAAAACTTGCGAAATAAATATAAAATAACTGTTTATCGCGATAAAATAGATAAAATCACTTTTTAACCTTTGGGTAGTATGAGTAAACAAACGGTTTGGAAATATTTGATGATTTGCTTTTTCATTGTTGCATTTACAGCTTGTAAGCCAACAGATAAAGAAAAACCATTATTGAGAGTATTTGACAATTATTTGTATCCTTCAGACATCGAGGGATTGGTGAAAGGTAATGTTTCGAAAGAGGATAGTATTGCTATTGTAGAAAATTATATCAGCCAATGGATACAGCAAATGGTGGTTTTGGATAAGGCAAAGAATAATATAACAAAAAGTTTCGATAAGGAATTACAAAGTTACAAGAATTCTTTGATAACTTACGAGTATGAGCAAACGATGATAAAGCAGTTGCTTGACACCTCTGTATCTGATACCGAAATACAGCAATATTATGAGGCCAATAAGGAGAATTTTGTACTGAAGAATAATATTGTCAGAATGATATATGTGAGAATAGATAAGAATTCTCCTTCTATGTCGAAGATAAAAAAATTGATGTTTGAGAGTGATGAGATAACAGATGGTGTATTGGTGAATATTCAAAAGTTGGCATCTATCCATGCTAATGAGTATTTTTTTGACACACAGGTATGGGTGCCCTTTAGCGATTTTCAACGTATCGTACCGATAGAGACATATAACGAGGAAATGTATATCAAGCAGAATAGAAATATATTTATTACAGGTGATACTACTTCGTATATGGCTCGTATTTTGGACTTTAAAATAGTTGACGATATATCGCCATTAAGTTTCGAGTATTCAAATATCAAAAATATTATCCTAAACAAACGTAAGATAGCAATTATAGATAAGATGCAACAGGATTTGTTGAGAGCAGCAGAATTGGAGAATGATATAGAACGTTTTTATGAATTAGACACTCGTAAAAACGAAAATGTTGCTATTCTAAACTCTGGAAAATGATAGGAAAGGCTAGTAAATATTATTTTCAAAGATACTAAAAACTAATTTATTTGGTTACTATAAATCCAAAATATATTGTATAAATAATAAAGTCGATGAATAAAAGAAAATTGATTTTTGCCATTTTGTTGATGTCTGTATTTGTATTTAATACAAAAGCACAAGACTCAAAAACTGTTATTATTGATCAGGTTGTGGCTGTGGTAGGAAAGAATATTATCAAATTGTCGGATATTGAAAATAACTATGCTCAACTGCGGGTGCAAATGGGATATGCTAATGCATTCAACAATCGTTGTACTATATTGGAAAGTTTGTTGATGCAAAAACTTTTATTGCATAAAGGTGCTATTGATAGTGTTGAGGTTCCAGACCAATATGTTGATGCCGAAGTAGAGCGACAATTGAAAATGCGTTTGAAATATTTCGGCTCCAAAGAGAATATGGAACGAGAGGCAGGTCAGAAGTATGAAGAGATAAAAGAATCGTACAAAAAGGTAATGTCGGAATACTTTTTGGCACAGCAAGTAGAGAATGGTGTTGTTGAAAATGTAAAGATAACACCACGCGAAGTTACTGAATATTTTAATAGTATTCCTGCGGATAGTTTGCCTATTATAGAGGCCGAATATGAGGTTTCGGAGATTGTTATGAGTCCAAAAGTAAATACTGCAGAAAGAGAGAGAGTTCGCTTGGAGTTGAATAAATTGAGAGAAAGAATATTGAAAGGCGATAAATTTTCGACTTTGGCAACGTTGTATTCCGAAGATCCCGGTACTGCAAAAAAAGGTGGCGAGTTGGGTTTCTTTACTCGTGGCGAGATGGTAGGAGAGTTTGAAGCTGCTGCCTTTGCTTTGAAACCGGGCGAAGTATCTCCTGTTATCGAAACAAAGTATGGTTTTCATATTATACAATTGATTGAGCGTCGTGGCAATATGATTAATGCACGCCACATATTATTATCGGCCAAGGCAACTCCGAATGATTTAGTTGCAGCACATGTAAGATTAGATAGTGTTGTCAACGAAGTGAAAAACGGAAAGTTATCATTCGAAGATGCCGCACGAAACTTTTCTGACAGTCATACAAAGATAGAAGGTGGAGTGGTAACTAATCCACAAACAGGCAATAATCGTTTTTCGGCAGAAATGTTGAAACAAGTATTTGTTGGAGTGAATATAGAAAGAATGACCGAGGGTGAAATATCGGGAATTATATCTTCAAAGAACGAGATGAATCAAGATGTTTACAAGGTAGTAAGATTGACACGTGTTATAGAATCGCACAAGGCAAACTTGGTTGATGATTACGACAAGATATATGCCATTGCTTTGCAAAATGCCAAAAACGAAAAGTTGTCTGATTGGGCTGAGAAGATGATAAAAAACACTTATGTCAAAATTAGTGATGATTATAAGGATTGTAGTTTTAATTTGAATTGGTTGAAAAAATAGATTGCCATGAACACATTGTCAGATAGTGCTATAATTGACAACTTGGTGAAGAAACACCAAGAGTTGAAGAGCGAAATAGGTAAAATTATCATTGGCCAAGATAAGGTTGTAGATAGTTTATTGGTATCAATATTTACCGGTGGCCATTGTTTGTTGGTAGGTGTTCCGGGATTGGCAAAGACATTGATGATAAATACACTATCCAAAGCATTGGGATTAAAGTATAGTCGTATTCAGTTTACTCCGGACCTTATGCCTTCAGATATTATAGGTACAGAGATATTGGACGAGAGTAGAAAATTTAAGTTTGTGAAAGGTTCGGTATTTTCCAATATCGTACTTGCCGATGAGATAAACCGTACTCCTCCAAAAACTCAAGCGGCACTATTAGAAGCAATGATGGAAAAATCGGTAACAGTATCGGGAGTATCATATAAACTTGATGAACCTTTTTTTGTATTAGCTACCCAAAACCCTATAGAGCAAGAGGGTACATATCCTTTGCCCGAAGCTCAGTTGGATAGATTTATGTTTAATGTAAAACTTGATTATCCTACCTTTGAAGAAGAGTTGGCCATAGTGAAAACCACCACTGTTGATAAAGCCGAGGAGATAAAAGTAGTGCTTACTGCCGAAGAAATTTTAAATTATCAAAGAGTGATACGTAGGCTTCCTGTTCCGGATAATGTATATCGTTATGCTGTGAGTTTGGTTGCCAAAACCCGTGTGTCGGCCGATGATGCCCACCCCTATGCCAAGAAATATATATCGTGGGGTGCAGGACCCAGAGCATCGCAGTATTTGCTAATGGGTGCCAAAACCAATGCTGCTTTGGCCGGAAAGTACTCTCCAGATATAGAGGATGTAAAAGCTGTTGCGGTCGAAGTGTTGCGTCATAGAATTGTACGTAACTATTATGCCGAGGCCGAAGGTATTTCAACCGATAGCATTATAAAGGAATTGTTGGATAAATAAAATAGTAGATAGTATGAGAAAGAAACTTTTGTTAGGTGTGTTAACCACTTTGTGTGTTATGGTTGCTTATACGCAAAGTGCAATATATTATCCCAATATAAAGACATTAAAGCCTAGTGCCGAAACCGGTTTGTTGGAACCGGAGTCGTTTGTTCTTCTGTTGGAATATCCGCAAGGGCAGCCCTCTTACAATATAGAGGATATAGATCTGTTGGATTCGGTTTACCGTGTAGCTTTCTCTAGAACCAACCCCAAGATGTACACTTTTGTGATAGAAGGTTACGGTACTGCAGCCGATCAGGATTTGGTAAAGAGCAGAGTGGATGGTGTGTATAACTATTTTACAGGGCGTTGCGATGCTCAGTTTATGATACGTATAGC
>JAGCLZ010000124.1 GCA_017646685.1 Bacteroidales bacterium
ATCCGATTCAAGTTGGTGGCAGAATAGTTTTTTGAAAAACCTTGTTTGAACCTGCTAGGCAGCTTTAAGCAAAAGCATAGAGGGATATATACCTTTGTGCTTTTGCTTTTTTTGTTGCAATATAGTCAAAGACTTTAAAACTAATACTATAGGTAATTTAGGTGCAAATTCCCGTACCCATCTTTTCCTTGTATTGTGATAAAACTTTCTTTACCCTACTACGAAAGTTGTCAATTACCGCTATAAAACTTATTTTACTCCATATAAAAAGTATATCCCAAGCTTTGGGACAAATATCCCAAGCTTTGGGACAAATATCCCAAGCCTTGGGATGAATATCCCAAGGCTTGGGATATAGAATTGCTGTGGGGAAAAACAACTTTATATTTAGGGATATTAAACTTTTATAGTGGGGTTAGATGATTTTTTGTATAGATTAGGTGAAAGAACAAACAGAAACTTTTGATACAAAAGGCAAACTTTCGATTTAAAAAGAACCCCGAATATTTTCCAATTATTGCCTAATTGCTTTTTTTTGCGTATCTTTGCACACGATTAGAGAACGATAAAAAGCTATTCGAAATGCAAAGTATTGGTTGATAATCAGTACTATTGTTTATTTTGAACAGTTGTGGTGTTGAATGTAAATAACATATCATTATTATGGGTGGCAGTTTAGAAAAGCAAGACAACAACAAATCTTCCCTTGGCGGGGAATTGATATCGCTCAAGGGCATGTTTCAGAATTGGTATTTGGATTATGCCTCGTATGTAATATTGGATAGGGCAGTGCCATCGCTAAGCGATGGGTTGAAGCCTGTTCAACGCCGTATATTGCATTCGATGAAAGAATTGGATGATGGACGCTACAACAAGGTGGCCAACATTGTAGGTAATACCATGAAATACCACCCTCATGGTGATGCCTCCATTGGTGATGCCCTTGTAACGTTGGGACAGAAGGACTTGCTTATTGACTGCCAAGGAAACTGGGGAAACATACTTACCGGCGACGGGGCTGCAGCTCCGCGTTACATCGAGGCACGCCTATCGAAATTTGCACTCGACGTAGTGTATAACCCCAAGATAACAGAGTGGAAACCAAGTTACGATGGTCGTAACAAGGAGCCAATTTCGTTGCCCATAAAATTCCCATTGTTATTGGCCCAAGGTACGGAAGGTATTGGGGTGGCTTTTGCTACCAAGATATTGCCACACAACTTTATAGAACTTATCGATGCTTCGATAGCCTATTACAAAGGCGAAGATTTTGAATTATATCCCGATTTTCCTACAGGAGGGATGATTGATGTAAGCAAATACAACGATGGGTTGAGGCGTATAAAAGGTGTGAGTGACACCGACGAGGACGACTTCGACGCTTTGGATGTTGATGATTTTGATGACTTCGATGCCGATGATAGCGATGCTCCGAAACGAAAAGGAAAAAAGAGCGAAAAAGATAGTGCCAACCTTAGCAAGGTGAGGATACGTGCCAAAATACAACAGGTTGATAAAAAAACCTTGGCCATAACCGAAATACCTTTTGGTACTACTACCGATTCGCTGATAAAGAGCATTATAGATGCCAACGACTCTGGCAAAATCAAGATAAAGAAAGTGGACGACAATACGGCTGCTAATGTGGAGATAATGATATATTTGCCTCCCAATGTATCGCCCGACCAAATGATAGATGCTCTTTACAAATTCACCAAGTGCGAGATAAGTCTTTCGCCAAACAGCTTTGTTATCAATGACGATAAGCCTGTGTTTATGTCGGTGAGTGAAATATTGAAGTCATCGGCCGAACATACCAAAAGTTTGCTTCTGAAAGAGTTGGAGATACAGCTTGCCGAATTGCAAGAGAAATGGCAATGGGTATCGCTAGAACGTATATTTATCGAAAACGAGATAT
Organism: Bacteroidales bacterium; assembly: GCA_017646685.1. Lineage (GTDB taxonomy): Bacteria > Bacteroidota > Bacteroidia > Bacteroidales > P3 > HGM05376. The sequence continues at coordinate 1,919 of JAGCLZ010000124.1, forward strand.
ACGAAGACATCAAGAAGTGTACTACCGATGAGGCTATCAACACCACTATTGATGAGGGATTGAAACCCTTTGTGAAAAATCTGCTTCGCCCCGTTACTATAGACGATATTTTGAAACTTAGAAAGATACCTATCGAAAGAATATCGAAGTACAATAGTAGCAAGGCTGATGATGTGCTTGCTGCCGTTGAGGACGATATGGCTCAGGTGAAATATGATATAGAGCATATTATAGACTACTCTATAGCTTACTTTGAACGTATAAAGGAAAAGTATGGCAAGGGTAGAGAGCGTAAGACTGAGATACGCAACTTTGAAACTATAGAGGCTGTAAATGTGGCTATAATGAACGAAAAGTTGTATGTAAATCGTAAGGAAGGTTTTGCAGGTTACGGGCTTAAGAAGGATGAGAATGTGGAGTATGTATGTGACTGCTCCGACTTGGACGACATCATAGCTTTCCGCAAGGATGGTACCTTTGTGGTATCAAAAATACAGGAAAAGGGTTTTCTGGGCAATGTTGATTGCAAGGAGATAATATATATAAATGTGTTCCGCAAACGTGATGAACGTACAGTGTACAATGTGGTTTACTCCGATGGCGCTTTTGGCAATGCCATGGTGAAGCGTTTTTCGGTTATGGGAGTAACTCGCGACAAGGAGTACGATCTTACCAAAGGAACCAAAGGCAGCAAAATACTCTATTTCTCGGCCAATCCTAATGGCGAGGCCGAAACAATAATGGTACACCATAGGCCAAAGCCAAAGCTAAGAAAGTTGAGTTTCGAGTTTGACTTTGCCGATGTGGCTATCAAAGGTCGCTCATCGTTTGGCAACATACTTACTAAGAATGCTATCAGAAAGATAAATATAAAAGGCGAAGGTGTTTCTACTTTGGGCGCGAGAAGTATATGGTTTGACGAGACAGTGAAGCGCTTGAATGTTGATGGACGTGGTCTGTTTTTGGGAAACTTCAAGGGTGCCGATAAGATATTGTCTATAACCAAATCGGGTTATTTCCGCACATGCAACTTTGACCTTGCCAACCATTTTGACGACGACCTTATACAGATACGTAAGAACGACCCAAAAACAATAATAACTGCACTTTATCAAGAGGGTGATAATAAATATTATTATCTGAAACGCTTCATGATCGAGGATTTGGACAAGAAGCTTTCCTTTTTGGACGAAGATTCTGATGATGTGCTGTTGGATGTAGTGTTTGACACTTTTCCACGGTTGGAGATAAATTATGATACCGAAAATACAAACAAAAAGATACAGTCTGAAATAATAGAGATAACCGATTTTATAGCTGTAAAAGGTTATAAGGCAAAAGGTAAACGAATATCCACTGCTGTAATAGAAAGTTATAAGTGGTTAGAACCTTTGCCTGAACCGGAAGAAGAAGAACCGAATGAAGAAGAAACTGAACTGATACAAGACTTTGTTTCGGACGGTGATGCAGTGCAAGGTACTCTTTTTTAGACAATAAAAATAATAAGGAGGCTGAAAGTGAAAATATTAGTGGTACTTCCTAGATTTCCATATCCTTTGGAAAAAGGTGATAAGTTGCGTGCCTATCATCAGATACGTTGTTTAGCAAAGAATAATGATGTATCGTTGTTTTGTGTGTCGCACAAGCCGGTTACAGATAAAGATATAGAGCAACTTAAGCCTTATTGTAGTTCCATAAAAGTAGTTAAACCATCAAAAATAACGGTATTCTTCAGTATTTTGAAGGCATTCTTTTCAATAGATTCGCTTCAAATAAGCGGCTATTGGAATACCAAGAAGATACGTATGGAATATCTTCGGTTTGAAAGAAAACAACACCCGGATGTACTGTATTGTCAGATGATTCGGACCATGGAATGGGTTAAGAAATCCAAAGTGCCAAAGGTATTGGATTTTCAAGATTGTTTGAGCAAGAATGTAGAGCGCAGGATGTATAAAGCCAAAGGTTTGAAACGTAAAATGCTACATTATGAGTTTAAGATGTTGCGTTCGTGCGAATATGATGCTTTTTCTATTTACGATGCATTTACAATCATATCCCGGCCCGATAGGGATGCAATACCTCATCGCCGAAATGATGAGATAGCAGTATTGCCAAACGGTGTTGACACATCCCGTTTTTACCCACGTACATATGAAAAGAAGTATGATTTGCTCTTCTGTGGAAATATGCACTACCCACCCAATATTGATGCCACCCTATATCTTACCAAGGAGGTAATGCCATTGGTATGGAAGGAGCGTCCGGATACTACATTGATGTTGGCAGGTGCTAATCCGGTGTCGGAGGTTAGAAAATTGCAGTCTGATAGGGTTACTGTAACAGGTTGGGTAGAAGACATGACTGATTGTTATGCCAAATCTAAATTGTTTGTGGCACCAATGCAAATAGGTACAGGTTTGCAAAACAAATTGTTGGAAGCAATGGCTATGAAATTGCCTTGCATTACATCTATGTTGGCAAATAGTGCTTTGTGTGCCAACGAACAAACTCAAGTGGCTGTTGCACATACACCACAAGACTATGCCGATAAGATATTACAACTTTTGGGCGATAGCGATAAGTGTGCTACGTTGGCACAGAATGGCTACGAATATGTGCTTGGCAAATATACTTGGGATACATACAATGCTGAATTGGAGCAGATCCTAAATAGCGTAAGAGTTAAAAACTAAAGAATAAAATAATAAACTAAAATATATTGTTTATGACACCGAAAGAATTGGGATATTATTTCCCTGCAGAATGGGTTAAACATGAGGCTACTTGGCTGAATTATCCACATAACGAAAATTCATGGCCGGGAAAAATAAATACTGTATATCCGGCGTATCATAATTTCATAAAACTGCTTGCAGATGTAGAGATTGTACATATCAATGTATTGAGCGAGGATATTCAAAATACAGTAACCTCATCATTGATAGAGTTGGGAACAAATATGCAAAACATCAGGTTTCATGTGTTTTTGAATAATGATGCATGGGCACGTGATTGTGGACCGGCATTCTTGTTAAACCGAAACGATGAAACAAAGAAAGCTATCGTAAATTGGCAATACAATGCATGGGGTGGAAAATATCCTTGTGATTTGGATAATAATATACCTAAACTTGTAGCAGAATACTTGAATCTTCCGGTATTTGAACCTGGTATTGTTATGGAAGGTGGTTCGGTTGACTTCAATGGTGTGGGCGACCTTTTGACAACAAAGGCTTGCTTGCTAAACGAAAATAGAAATCCTCAACTTACGCAACAACAAATCGAAGATAAACTTCGTGGATATTACGGTGTTGAAAATATAATATGGTTGGGTGATGGCATTGATGGAGATGATACAGATGGGCATATAGATGATTTATCACGTTTTGTAAATGAAGATACTATAGTTACAGCAGTGGAAACCAACGAAAATGATGAGAACTATATTCCATTGAAAGAAAATTTGGCAATGCTTA
>JAGCLZ010000125.1 GCA_017646685.1 Bacteroidales bacterium
ATAAATAAACTAGCTCTCACTTTATTAAAGCAAGATACAAGTAAGGGTAGTATTAAATCTAAAAGGAAACGTGCAGGTTGGGATAATGAATTTCTTGCAATTTTATTAGCGATGGTTTAATAGTGGTGCGTTTGCCCTGCCGAACATCGTTCACCACTACTTCCGAACGTCGACCACCAGGGTTTACGAACATCGACCACCACTATTTCCGAACACCGACGGCAGAAGCTGCGAACATTGGCAACAAAGAGTGAAAAAAGCGTAGGCAAAGAGTGCGAAGAGCATAGGCAAAGAATGACGTAAGGTACCGACGGCCGGAAAGTTTTTTTTGCAGAATATTGCAAAGCAAATAGACTAAAATAAGAGTCTCTGCGTTATAACGTCTGAATTTTTATAATACACAACTTTTGAAACATACAACCAAAATATTAATATTCGTTGCATTGCTATCGGCCGCCGGAGTGTTGCCTGCTCAGATTCAAAACCTTTCAAATTTCGACAAGAATAGGATGCACTATGGTATTTCGATGGGATACATGCAATCAAAATTCACCGTAAAGTATACCGACGACGATGCCATTCGCGAAAACATCCAAGGGGTACGGTCGTACTACATACCCGGCTTTCACCTTTCCATTATTGGCGATTTGCGTATCAACGAGTTTCTTAACCTAAGGTTTATTCCCGGCATATCATTTTTGGATCGCAACCTAAGCTATGCCCTTTCGGAAGATTACCTTGCCACTTCGCATCTGTTGGACAAGGAACGCATGGTAGAATCGGTGTATGGCGACTTACCGTTGGAGCTGAAAGTTAGAGCAGTACGATGGCGAAACTTTCGCCCGTATGTGATTGGCGGTATTAGATACGGCTTTGACTTTGCTTCGCTAAAAAATAACAAAAACGAAAACGACAAGTCGATAATACGCTTGGCTTCGAGCGACTTTAGCTATACCACCGGCGTTGGTTTTGACTTTTATTTCCCATATTTCAAATTTGCAATAGAGCTAAAGATGAGTTTCGGGCTCAACGAGTTGAAAATACCCGATGACACATATTACACCCAATCCATCGAAAGCATCAAATCTAGAACATTCACCCTAAGCATCACCGTTGAAGGATAATAATCGAACATGAAAACCATTGTAGAATTAGTATTAGACCCCGAACAATATCTTATTGAAAAACGATTTCATCAAGCTGTAGCCAAACAGCTGAATATAAACGACAACGAGCTAAACCACGTACAAGTGCTACGACGGTCGATAGACTCGCGGCGATCCAAAACAAAATACCACGTTACGGCCGAAGCCTATACTCATCACGACCAATACCAAAAGCCACAACCACAACCACAATACATGAATGTGGAACAGGCCGAACCCGTAATAATAGTAGGTGCCGGACCGGCAGGTTTATTTGCTGCACTACGTGCATTGGAACTTGGCTACAAACCAATTATATTGGAACGAGGCAAAAACGTTCGCGACCGCAAATACGACATTGCCCGTCTGGCCAAAGAGGGCATCGTAAATCCAAACTCCAACTGGTGCTTTGGCGAAGGCGGAGCCGGAACTTTCTCGGACGGCAAGCTTTACACACGCTCCACCAAGCGTGGCGATGTAGGCGATGTGCTAAACAAACTTATAGAACATGGTGCCGACGAACAAATACTTATAGACGCTCATGCACATATTGGCACCGACCGCCTTTCATTGATAATAGCCCACATACGCGAAACTATCGAGAGCTATGGTGGTGTATACCTCTTCGAAACGCAGGTTACTGACTTGGTGCTTTACGGCAACAAGGTGGTGGGAGTACGTACCGCCGCCGGCGACAACTACAATGCCGCCGCCGTAATACTTGCCACAGGCCATTCGGCACGCGATATATACGAACTTTTCGACCGCAAAGGTTGGGCTATCGAAGCCAAACCCTTTGCTATGGGTGTAAGAGTTGAACATCCTCAAATGCTTATCAACAGCATACAATATCATAGTGAGAACTACTCGCCACTACTACCACCGGCCACCTACAGCCTGGTTACCCAGGTGGAAAACCACGGGGTATTTTCGTTCTGCATGTGCCCGGGAGGAATTATAGTGCCTGCCGCCACCGATAGTGAACAGCAGGTGGTAAACGGCATGTCCAACTCACGCCGAAACTCGCCCTACGCCAATTCGGGCATAGCCGTTACAGTGAATATGGCCGATGTGCCGGAATATTCCAAACATGGAGCTTTGGCATTGCTACGTTTCCAACAAGATGTGGAATGCGCAATGTACACCGCTGCCGGCAACAGCATAAAGGCTCCGACCCAACGCCTCAACGACTTCTGCAACGGACGGGCCTCGAAGCGGATAAACAAAAGCTCGTATATGGCAGGCTGCACCGAAGCACCATTACACGAGTTGTTACCAAACTTTGTGGTAAAATCGTTACAGCAAGGGTTTCGCAACTTTGGTCAAAAGATGAAAGGCTTCTACACCGAATCGGCCAATGTATTAGGAGTAGAAAGTCGCACATCCAGCCCAGTAAGGATTCCCCGAAAAGAGGACTACGAGCATGTGCAACTCGAAAACCTCTACCCTTGTGGCGAGGGTGCCGGATATGCCGGAGGTATAATGTCCAGTGCCATAGATGGTATCAACTGCATGAACGCCATTGCTCGGAAAGCCGAGTAGGACTATACAAAACGATAAAAATAAAAAGGCTTTGACACGATGGTCGAAGCCTTTTTATATACAATGTTTATTATATACTATTTCAATGCCTCAATGATTGCAGCTTCAATGGCTTCGCCACGAAGATCGCGGGCCAATATAGTGCCGTCTTTTCCTATAAGCATTATTTGAGGAATGCCGTTTACGCCATAAGTATCGGTAGCCACCTTGGTAGTATCGGCAAGTTGCAGCCATGTCATATTCATGGTTTCGATAGTTTTGCGTTGAGCTTCAGGCTTGTCCCAAACATTAAGACCGATAACCACCACACCCTTGTCGGCATACTTCTTGTGCATTTCGGCAATATTAGGAATCTCGGCACGGCATGGACCACACCACGAAGCCCAAAAGTCTATCAATGCCACTTTGCCATCAATATGTTGGCTTAGCTTTGTAGCTGTCATAGCTTCGCCTTCAAGCAAATCAAGATCGGTATAGGTTTTGCCCACCGATGTTTTTTCAAGATTACGCATACCATCCAACACTTTTGTGGTAAGCGAGAAGTTTTTCACCACCGGAGCAGCAGTAGCCAATATTGAATCTACTTGTACCGAACTGATAGAGCCGACATCGCGTTTACTCTTTACCAGCTGATAAAAAGCGTATGCACCAAGTACCTTGTCGGAGTTTTCGTTGTATGCTTTTTCCAAAGCTGCAATTTCTTTAGCTTGATATATTGTTACTACGCTGTCATATATAGCTTCCACAGCCTTACGTTCCTCTTCGGTAGGAGCTGCCAAGTATTCTTTATACAACTCTCGCAAATATGCTTTATAGTCTTTTACAGTGTTTGCAATTTGCATAAGAGCTTCGTTCTGTGGCGTTCCCGACACTTTGCTATTGTCCATATCCACAGCTATGGTACCATTCTCTACCACACATTCTACCATTTTATGGTTATTACCTGTAGTCAAAGCTATAATATTAGCTATTACAGGACTTTCCAATTGACCATTAAAGGTGAATGTGCCATTAGTTACTACTGCCGAATCCAATTTTTCTGCCTGATTTTCTACATTAATCATGAAAACATTTGCACCTTCAAAAGCCTCGTCGGACAAAGTTCCATTGATGGTATATTCGGTTTTGTTACCACCACAGCCCACAATCGCCACCAACGACACGGGCAAAGCAATCCATTTCAAAAGATTCATTTTCTTCATTTTATTACTATGTTTAATGTTTTTATTTCAAGTTTCAAAGATACGCATTTTATTTTAATGCTTCAACTATGGCTGCTTCTATAGCTTCGCCACGAAGGTCTCGAACCAATATTGTGCCATCTTTATCTATAAGCATTATATGCGGAATGCCGGAAATACCGTAAACATCAGTTGCAGTTTTGGTAGAGTCGGCAAGTTGTAGCCAAGTCATATTCATTGCTTCAATAGTTTTTTGTTTAGCTTCGGGCTTGTCCCACACGTTGAGGCCGATAACAATCAGTCCCTTATCGGTATATTTTTTGTGCATTTCGGCAATATTAGGAATCTCCTCACGGCACGGACCACACCAAGAAGCCCAAAAGTCTATCAATGCCACTTTACCATCAATATGTTGGCTTAGCTTGGTAGCAGTCATAGCTTCACCTTCCAACAAATCAAGGTCGGTATAAGGTTTGCCCACCGATGTCTTTTCGAGATTACGCATACTCTCCAACTCAGCTGTTATGAGCGAAAAGTTTTTCACAACGGGAGTAGCGGTAGCTAATATCGAATCCAATTGTGTGAAGTTTATGTCTTTATACATTCTTTTATATAGTACAATCTGATTCAAAGCGAAGGCACCAAGTATATTGTCGGCATTTTCATCGTAAGCTTTTTCGAAAGGGGCAATCTCCTTGGTTTTATTTATTGCCAATATACTATCGTATTTAGTTTTAGCCACATCTCGATTCTCTTTCGAAGGAGACGTTTGTGATTCATTATAGAGCATTACTAGTTGTTCATAATCTTTTTCGTGTTGTTCAAGCACTTCATAAAAGTCTTTCATCATTTGCTGTAGACCTTCATTAAGTGTTGTTCCCGACACCATTCTTTCGTCTAAATCAATAGTGATAGAACCCTTTTCCAGCACGCAATCGATTACTCTGTTTTTATTATCTTTAGACAGGGCAACAAGTGTTGTCATCATAGGTTTTTCCAATTTGCCGTTAAAGGTAAACGAGCCATTTGTTACCACTGCCGAATCCAATTTCTCTGACGAATTTTCAATGTCGAACATGTAAATATTTGCACCTTCAAAAGCTTCATCTGTCAAAGTTCCATTGATGGTATATTCGGTTTTGTTACCACCACAGCCCACAATCGCCACCAACGACACGGGCAAAGCAATCCATTTCAAAAGATTCATTCTCTTCATTTTATTACTATATTTAATGTTTTTATTTCAAGTTGCAAAGATACGCATTTTATTTCAATATAACTTACTTTATTCCACTTCTTTCAGTTTCTTTATCCAGTTTTCATTGCCATTTTCTAGCAACAGTTTTTCAAAGTATTTCCACTTTCCTTGGGGAATATATATTCTTCTAAGAGACAAACAATCATCAAAAGCATCTTCTCCAATATAGATTAACGCTTCGGGCAACGTTATACTTTGCAATGATTTACAGAAACTAAAAGCATTCTCTCCAATGGATAAAATAGAGTTGGGTAAATGTATATGTTTTAATGATTCACAATCCCAAAATGCACTACTTCCTATAGATTTCAATGATTCCGGTAATACTACATTCTGCAATGTTCTACAAAATTCAAAAGCACTATCGCCTATAACTTTCACAGAATTGGGTAACACTACATCCAGTTTATCGCTTAAATACTGTATCAATCTTCCTTCTTCCAAATCTATAAGTATATCATTTTCTACTACAAACCGATAGGATAAAGATGTTATATTTGTTCCAACCGTAAAAGGGCGTTTCCCTATCGAAACAAGCGATTGGGGCAACACCAGTCGATACAACGAATCGCACCCTTTAAATACACAATCACCTATCGATAGTAAAGATTCGGGCAATACAATATTATTTAAAGATTCACAATCCCAAAATGCACCATTGCCTATAGATGTTACGGAATTGGGCAATACTATAGTTTGCAACGAACTACAAGAATAAAAAACATCTTCTCCAATATGCGTCAGTGATTGGGATAAAACTATATCTTCCAATGAAGAACAATAAAAAAATACTGCATCTCCGACTGATGTTACGGAATTGGGCAATACTATACTTTGCAATGAACAACAGCAATAAAATGCTTTGTTTTCTATTGCTGTCAAAGTGTTGGGCAATAGTACACTTTGCAATGAGTCACACCCATAGAAAGCCTCATAACCAATTGATGTTATAAAATCGGGAACAACAATATTTGATTTGTCTTTCAAACACTTTATCAGTCTTCCTTTGTCCAAATCTATAAGCAAATCATCATATACAACAAATTGTTTGGAATGCGACTTGATTTCCATACCTACCAAAGATATATTTCCCAAAAATGCAAGCGATTCGGGCAAAACTATAGTATCCAATGATTCGCATCCCCAAAATACACCATTACCTATATGGACGACAGAATTAGGCAACGTTATATTTTGCAAAGAATTACACCCTGCAAAAGCATACTTCCCTATAAACATAAGAGAAGACGACAAAACCATGTTTTGTAATGATAGACATGAATCAAAAGTACTCTCGCCTATAGCTTTCACCGAATTGGGCAACGTTATACTTTGCAATACCGTCATATTATCGCCATGAGGTATGTGGTTAAGGAAAACAAACGCCTCGTCACATATCACCTCAACCCCATTACGGACCGTATAACTCAGTAAATCTTTATTCCCTTTCAGTAATCGCTTTCCGTCGGTGCTATACACGCAACCATATTCATCACGCACACCTCTTTTTATTTCTTCGTCAGTTACCGATGTATCATATTTGTTATACTCTTCCATAAGGTGCTTCTATCACAATCAAATTCTATTTCTTAATATTCCATGTTATGCAATGTAATGCACCTCCATTGGCTGCTATATCTCGCATACGTATTTGTCTTACTTCGCAGCCGGGATTATTCTTTTGCACATAAGCAAGAGCGTGTCTATCTTCTGCTATTCCAAATGAAGGCATTATTATTTTTTGCCCTACTTGAAGATAATTGATATAAGCCCAATTCCAATCATAATTAGGATTCTTGACATCGAAAAGCATCTCTTCTACTTCGAATTCATATAATTCCATTATTCTACGCATCTTCATAGCCTCAACCTTGTCAAAATCTCGATGATTAGACATAAGTACTTTGTTGCCACCACACCAACGAACAAAACCATCCGAATGACCATAAACATCGGCATATTCATCGTTTGGATCAATACAATGCCACGGAATAATGATAACTTCTTTACCAAAAATATCTTTTAAAGTATTATAAAATTCACGATCAACTATATTTTTTCCATTTTCAGTGAACACCTTTTGTGTCATTACAATATAATCGCCACACAATGTTACATTGCCTCCATCAATAATAATATCGGTTTTTATACAATCAAGATTCATTGATTCGCAAATAAGCGATGGATCAGACTGCAATTTAAGATACTTTTTATCTTGCAAATAATCAGGTTTGTAAGAATACTGAAGAAAGTGGTCTTTATCTATTTGGATAGGCATAAAATCCCTAACCCAAATATCTTTGGTATGAGGGATAATACCCCATTCTATATCCATATCATTCAAAAGGCTTGTAAACCGTTTGAAAAAGTCCGAATACCTAGTCTCGAATTTATCAGATAGATAAACAAAATTTGTTTCTATATCTTTAATCATAACATACGTATTAATGATGGTACATATCCTAGTTTTTCTTTTACATAGCCCAAGGCTTCTGCTTTCGTCATCTCTTGGCTATTAAACTTATCATATACATAATTGTATATCATTTCTTCTTTGGCAGAATATTTTGCAGTTCTGAAAAACTCGTCGCAAACAACGGCTCGTAATTTGCAAGAGCGAAATTTATCATTCACCTTTACACCCAAGTTGATACGTTGCGAAAACAAAACATCATACCTCCTATCGCAAGCAAGCCTACCCACCTGCCTATTTTCCAGCTCTTCCTTTGTAAGCTTACTCGCCTCCAAAATGGCATTCAAAACCTTATTCGGCCCCACAACCAAACTATTATCAACTACCGCACTGCGTATAAGATATGAATAGTATACACCACTCTGATTGCTTACTACCCAATCCACCCCGGCATAGTTCCGTCCCTTGTACTTATCCTGCCGGCTCACGCCCATCCTATGCACATAAAACCGGTTCGGATTCATCGCTTGCAACTCGTTTCTATGCACCGAATTATCTTCAAACTCACCATCTTTATAATAGTACACCTCCACCTCTTTCGGCTCTATAACCGTCCCTCCTATTCTCAAATTAAATCCGAGCATAAACTCCATCACTCTCGATTGAAGTTCATTAATTAAAGCGTCTTCACTTGGTTTCATAACACAAATATTTCATTCACATCCATTACAATCCTTATATTATGGACATTTTCATTCCACAACCATATCTTTTACAAATCATTACCACAAAATATCATTCCTACTACACACCAACAAAAGTAACAATAATTCTTTAAAATCAAAAGACTTTCATCACTTTTATTTTCCAATAGAAACATTCCGTCCACATCCTCTACATAAGAAGTCCTAACAAGTGTGCCACATTTGTTCACCGTAACCCTGCGGTTTACGCCCCAAAACTCCCATAGTTTTGCCCCCTAAGTATGGGAGTTTTGATGCCTAACCCGCATAGTTATACCTTACAGGTGTCATACTGAAGGCTCGCAATCCTTATCACCAAAACGTTCGATGCTTGACATCCAAACCTCTGCTGCTTGAAAGTATGGTTTCCCAAACCCTTTGGGGCACCTCCCCAAATCCTTTGGGGAAGCTACCAATCAACGATGTGGGGTTATGAAAATAAGGACTAGGGAGTTATGGCTATAAGGATAAAACAAATTGCACACCCTATCATCAATCAGTTTACAATTATTAGTGTCCGCTAAAAGTTCGATTCTTGTTATATGAGAAGTTTATTTTGTCGGACAGCCGATGAGTTGGAGATACAAATAGCTATTTAGGGTTGATAATTCAAAAAAATAGCCGAAAAAGCGTAAATATCGTAA
>JAGCLZ010000126.1 GCA_017646685.1 Bacteroidales bacterium
CACGGCCAAGGCACACCTTGTCTTCCCAGCCCACACTGCTGCCAAAAAACGAAGCGCCGTCCTTGTATTCCATCAGGTTATCCATACTTTTGTAATAACCTTCTAATGACAGGTCTAATATACTCAATAGGTTATACGATAGTCCTGCGGCCACCTGGTGGGCATTCATAGGAGCTATACGAGCAGTTACGGGCACCCATAGGTCGGTAGGCATATTTATCCCCGATGTACTCAATAAGTGTAGATACTGGGTCATATAGGCATATCCAAACTTGGCCGAAAAGTCGTCGCTCAATAACCAACGTCCACTAAGGCGTGGCTGTATGGAGGGATAAAAAGTTCCTTCCACCGCAAAGCCACTAAGTGCCAATCCAGCATTAACCTTCAAAGCATCTGTTATAGACCAATCATCTTCGGCAAATAAGTTTATTTCGTTTGCATGCACAACACTTTGTCCCAACGTTGTATCCATATCCAAAGTCTCCATCTGGTTGGAATAGTCATATTGTAGCTGCATACCCAACACCTCGGGTGTAAACACGTGGTGAATCATCGAGCCACCAAACTTTATGCTATGGTTGGGGTCGGGGCTGTAGTCGAAATCGGCACGTATGGCATAGTCGCGAATACCCGATTTATAGGTCATCTCCATCGATTCCTCTTCGTGGCGGAACACTCCTTCGTAATCTTCATATTCGCCATAATATTCAAGTCCCATTCCTATATCATTACGATAGCGTGTAAACGATCCTGTTATGTTCATAAACAGCTGTGGGTTTATCACATAGTTCCATCTTAAGCTACCCACTATGTTACCCCAATTCATGTTCATATTCATAGTTTCGCGATATATGTCGCCGTTGTACGACTCGTCGTATCTGATACGTGCATACACCTTATCATCGCCCATATAATAGCTGGCATACAAGCGACTACGTTCGGAGAACTTATGTGTAATCTTACCATTAAAGTCGTAGAAATAATATCCTGCCCTCAGCTTATCAAATTCTCCACTGTTCATCATCGACAACACGGGCTGCAACATAAGGTCGCCATAGGTACGACGTGCCGAGAGGCTGAAAGTGGTTTTCTCCTTCACTATGGGTCCTTCCAGTGCCAGCTTGGCAGAGATAAGACCTATATTTACCGAACCATGATATTCCTTGTCATTACCATTGTTGGTAGTAATATCCAGCACACTTGACAATCGGCCACCAAACCTTGCCGGAAAGCTACCCTTGTATAATGTAACGTTCTTTACGGCATCGGCATTGAAGGCACTGAAAAAACCTCCTAGGTGGCTTACATTATATATAGGCACCCCGTCGAGAAGGAACAGATTTTCGTCGGGACCACCACCACGCACATACATACCACTCATACCCTCCGAGCCACCTTGTACACCCGGCATAAGCTGTAAGGTTTTAAGCACATCTACTTCGCCAAAGAGTACCGGCACAGCCTTCAGATGTTCTACCGGTATGGCAATAGCACTAAGCTGGGAACTTTTAGGGTCGGTAGGCCTTTCGGCACGTATGGTAACGGTTTGTAACTCCACGGCAGGCTCCAACCTTACGTTAAGCTCCGTAGCCTTGCCCGGCTTCAAGCTAAACAGTTGCGAAGCATAGCCCACATACGATATCCGCAACTTTACCGAATCCTGGTGAATGGTAAGTGAATAGCGACCATGGGCATTCGTAACGGTACCTTTGCCCGAAATCTCGTCAAGCACAGTAGCCCCTATCAGAGTTTCGCCCGTAGCCTTGTCCGTAACAGTACCACTCACTGTTTGTGCCTCGCCCGATTGGTATCCCAAAAGCAAAGCCACAAATACAACCAAACATCCAAGTGTTTGGAGGTGTTTCTTTCTTTCTATATTCATATTTCTGTTCTTTGTGTATAAAATTTGTTTGTAATGAATTATTTATTTTTGAAAGTGCAAAGATAGTAAAAATATTCCACATAGAGCAAACTATTTGTTCCCCATTCATATTTTCTGCTGGTTATCAAAAATATATCTATCAACCACATCAGTCTGAAAAGTTTAGCACACACACTGTTTTTCCCTCATTAGTGGCAATATTTGCTCAAAAACAAGAGTTCCGACAACTACAAAACCTCTATTTTAAAAGTAACTTCCAAAAAAAAATCCTAGTTTCCTTAGAGTACAGAAAGTATACCTTTCATACCCTTCTATACTCTCTATACCTTTCATGCCCTTCTATACCCTCTATACTCTCTATACCTTTCATACCCTTCCATCCTCCCTATCATCTCCCCAAACCATCAGCAAAGCAGTTTCTGGAAATTGCCATAAAACTATTATCACCAGCCTTAAAAAAACGATTTTATTTACACCCTACTGTCAATCTCGTCGCAATAGGGTTTCAACGCCGCGACGGTATACCGTCAAATTTTCCCCGATATATGGCCTTAAAATTACATCGTGATGTAGATAAATTTTCCTCCCGATGCAGGTGAAACTCCCACACGAGGCAGATAAATTTCCCTCGTGAGGTAAAAAACAGTATAAAATTTAGGACAAATGTATATTATATCAAAATAAATCCGTAACTTTGCACATCAAAAACAAGAAAATATGAGCCAAATATACCTAAATATAAACAGCAATTACCCTCCATCCTTTACCGGGAAAGAAAGGGATTCAGAGACAGGCTTTTCCTACTTCGGAGCACGGTATTATGATTCGGATATTTTGACGGGTTGGCTTAGCGTAGATCCTATGGCGGATAAGTATCCTGCTTTATCGCCGTATGCTTATTGTGCTTGGAACCCGGTGAAGTTGGTGGACCCGGATGGAAGAGAAGTAGATGATCCTCCAACAAAATTTAAAGAAGTTGGACCTGTGGTACCCAAATCAGATTTCATTGGATGGTATCATCCGGGAGTTGAAGAGAATTGTAATGAATATGCAAAAAAA
>JAGCLZ010000127.1 GCA_017646685.1 Bacteroidales bacterium
GATAAATAAACTAGCTCTCACTTTATTAAAGCAAGATACAAGTAAGGGTAGTATTAAATCTAAAAGGAAACGTGCAGGTTGGGATAATGAATTTCTTGCAATTTTATTAGCGATGGTTTAATAGTGGTGCGTTTGCCCTGGCAAATGCCATCTGCAATGGTCGCAAATGCCATCTGCGATGTTTGCAAATGGCATTTGTCAACCACCTGCGCCGAACAACGACAACCACCTTTTCCGAACAACGGCAACCACCACATCAGCACAAAGGCAACCACCCTTTCCGAACAACGTATTTGGACTAGGGATAAGTGATATGCCAAAACATGGCGTGGCCAAACATGGTGGGGACGAACTGCATTCGTTCACAGATAATTTGCCCAATGCGATTTGGATTACCGGTAAGTGTGATTAGTCCTTGCGTGGATTAATGGCGAATGAGATTGGCCTTTGCGGAAAGCGATTGGGACCGGTGGCAAACGATACGACCAAAATGGCATTGGATAAGTTTTCAAAAATAAGGTGTTGAAAAAATATATTTCAAGAAATGAAATAAACTAGCATTTATTACGTAACTTTGCACACCGAATAATTGATACAGCAAATACAAACAACCAAAATATTAGCCCTTTATGGAAGAAACAACAACAGTACAACCCGTTAATTACGACGAAAGTTCCATCATACACTTGGAAGATATGGAGCATTTGAGGCTGAGGCCGACAATGTATATTGGAAAATTGGGCAATGGCTCGTCGCACGACGATGGTATATACGTCCTGATAAAGGAAGTGATAGACAATGCCATCGACGAGTTTACTATGGGCTATGGCAAAAGCATTGAAGTTACCGTAGACTTTGCCGAAAAAAAGGTACGTATCCGCGACTATGGCCGTGGAATTCCTTTCGGTAGTTTGGTAACGGCAGTGTCGAGGCTCAACACCGGTGGTAAGTACGACAACAAGGTGTTTCAGAAATCAATAGGTTTGAACGGCGTGGGTACCAAAGCGGTAAATGCCTTATCGTCACATTTCAGAATACAATCGGTACGCGACGGTCAAACAAAGGTAGCCATCTTTGCCGAAGGTAAGCTGGTGGAAGACATGGAAGTACAGCCTTCGACCGAAGAAAACGGAACTTTGGTAGAGTTTGTACCCGATGCCAAGTGCTTTGGCGACTACCACTTTGTCAACGACTATATTGAGCGTTCTATTTGGAACTATGCCTATCTGAACCACGGACTTACACTTCGCTACAACGGTCAACGCTATTATTCCAAAAACGGGTTGGTGGATTTGTTGGACAATAATATGGAGGGCGAACGCCTTTATCCAATCATACATATAAAGGAGGGCGACTTTGAGGTGGCCTTTACCCATGTGGAAAATCAATACTCGAAAGAAGAATATTATTCGTTTGTAAACGGACAGTATACGCCCGACGGAGGTACACACCAAGCAGCTTTCCGCGAAGCGATAGTAAAGACCGTACGCGACTTTTACAAAAAGGAGTACGACCCGGCCGATGTGAGACAAAATATATTGTGCGCCTTAAGCATAAGGGTGCAAGACCCGGAGTTTAAAAACCAAACGAAAACCAACTTCAGCTCTACCTATATGGAGCCCAGCCGCGACGGCAAGCCAAATAACAGCCCGACGGTAAGAAACTATATCAACGACATAGTGAGCCGAAACCTCGACAACTATCTGCACATCAACACTCAGACTGCCGAGGCTATGCAAGCCAAGATTCTACAATCTGAAAAAGAACGTAAGGACATAGCAGGAATAAAGAAGTTAACCAAAGAGGCAAACAAGAAAGCAAGCCTCAACAACCGAAAGCTCCGCGACTGTAGGGTGCACTACAACACCAACCACGAACAACGATTGGCCACAACTTTATTTATAACAGAGGGAGACTCGGCAAGCGGTTCCATCACCAAAAGTCGCGATGTGAACACACAGGCCGTATTCAGCCTGCGCGGAAAACCATTCAATAGCTACAACAAGGAACTTGTAAAGGTATTCAAAAATCAAGAGTACAATCTTTTGCATAGTGCTTTGAATATCGACGACGGTTTGGAAAACCTTCGTTACAACAATATTGTTATAGCCACCGATGCCGATGTCGACGGTATGCACATACGTATGTTGTTGCTCACCTTCTTTCTGCAGTTTTACCCCGACTTGGTAAAGACCGGACATGTGTATATATTGCAAACACCGCTGTTTCGTGTACGCAACAAGCAAAAAACCATCTATTGCTATACCGAAGAAGAGCGTATCAATGCTATAAACACAATATCCAACGCCGAGATAACCCGTTTTAAAGGGCTTGGAGAAATCTCGCCCGACGAGTTTCGAAACTTTATCGGAAAGGATATGAGGCTCGACCCGGTGATATTGGATAGAGACTTTCCCTCGGCCGAAGTGTTGCGTTTTTATATGGGTGCAAATACCGTGGATAGACAGAAATTTGTACTCTATAACCTTCGAGTAGATAATGAATAAAATATAATTGATATTCAGTATAATAAAAGAAAAAATAGAAAAAAACTAAGAAAAAACTTGTAGCATTCAAAGAATCTTACTAACATTGCAAAAAAAAATCAAGGGATGAAAAGACATGATAATCGTAAGAAGAAACTGATAATCAGTAATGAAAACTTATCAGACGAATTGAGAGAATTGTTCAAAGAAGCATATCCGGAGGGACATAAGGATTATATGCAGAAAATAGTGAAACCCGACGGAACACCTATTTTTGTAGTACCTTTGGAAACCGAAGATACTTCTTATATGGTAAAATTTGAGGTACGCATAGATTCTCATTTGGCAGAGGAGGAATTGGATAAAGAATTGTTTGCAGACGACGATATAAAAGATGAAACTTCGAAATTTGAACCGTTGACCGATGACCCATCGGAAAAGCACGATCCCGATCATAAAGAGTTTGATCTAAAACATGGAGCATACGAAGATGCTTTCGACTTGCCCGACGACGAGGAAGAGGATGAGTATGAAGAAAAAGATGACTACATCGATGAAGATGAGGATGAAGATGATGAATC
>JAGCLZ010000128.1 GCA_017646685.1 Bacteroidales bacterium
CTTCTTTTTCTTTCACGTCTTCGTTCATCATCTTGTCGTAGGCAGCCAAACGAGCTTTGCCCTTGGCATGACGAGCTTTAGGAGCCATACGCACCCATTCCAACTCGCGTTCAAGAGTTTTGCGACGTTTGCTTTCAGCTTTTTCTTCCATGGCCATACGCTTGGTTTTTTGGTCAAGCCACGAAGAGTAGTTGCCTTGCCATGGAATACCCTCGCCACGGTCCAGCTCCAATATCCAACCAGCCACGTGGTCAAGGAAATAACGGTCGTGAGTGACGGCTATTACAGTACCTTTGTATTGTTGAAGGTGTTGTTCAAGCCAGTCGATAGACTCAGCGTCCAAGTGGTTGGTAGGCTCGTCGAGAAGCAAAATATCCGGCTCTTGAAGAAGCAAACGACATAGAGCCACCCGACGGCGTTCGCCACCCGAAAGGTGTTTTACCAACGCATCTTCGTCCGGACAACGCAAAGCGTCCATAGCACGTTCTAGCTTGTTGTCCAAGTTCCAAGCATCGTGTTGGTCTAGCAGTTCCATCACCTCGCCTTGACGCTCAATGAGTTTGGTCATCTCATCGTCGCTCATAGGTTCGGCAAACTTCATGTTTATTTCTTCGTATTCTTTAAGCAAATCCACAGTTTCTTGCACTGCTTCTTGCACCACTTCTTTCACCGTTTTGGTATCGTCGAGTTTAGGCTCTTGCTCTAGGTATCCCACCGAATATCCGGGAGAGAACACCACCTCGCCTTGGTAGCTTTTGTCTACACCGGCTATGATTTTCAGCAACGATGATTTTCCCGAACCATTCAAACCTATAATACCAATTTTTGCACCATAGAAGAAAGACAAATAAATATCTTTCAGCACCTGTTTCGATGGAGGATATATCTTGCTCACTCCCACCATCGAAAAAATAATCTTTTTATCGTCGGCCATCTTTTATAATGTTTTGTATATGAATTATCAATAAAATTACTTGCGTTCTTTCGCATTGCAAAGATACAAAATATTTCGGACATGAGTCCCAACACTATCTCTAT
Organism: Bacteroidales bacterium; assembly: GCA_017646685.1. GTDB lineage: Bacteria > Bacteroidota > Bacteroidia > Bacteroidales > P3 > HGM05376. The sequence goes on from JAGCLZ010000128.1 coordinate 1,039, forward strand.
ACATAAAAAAGCGGAGAAAGAAAATACTTCCTCCGCCATGTATTTATTATCTATCTTAAATAAAGCCGTATTATTCTACAAAACTTATAGTATCCTTAGAAGTGAATTTTTCGCAGTAGTGACATCTTAATTCTAAGTTCTCTTTGTCTACCACATCAAATTTAGTGCGGATAACTTCTGAGTTTGTAATACATTTAGGATTCACACACTTAACGATACCTTCTATTTTGTTAGGAATTTCAGTTCTTATCTTTTCTACCACTTCATAGTTCTTTATAACTATAAGGCTAGCCATAGGAGCCACAAGAGCAATCTTGTTTATCTCGTCTTTTTCAAAGAACTTATTCTTTATCTTTATAATACCTTTTTTACCAAGTTTTTTACTATCTAAGTTGTAACCAATAAGTACTTCGTCTTCATAGCCTTCTAGGCCTAAGATATGTATTACACGATATACAGCATGAGTTGGTATGTGGTCTATAACTGTACCATTATCTATAGCCGACACTACTAATTCTTTCTTATTTTCCATTGTTCTAATCTTTTTATCTTGTAAAACATCTATTTATCTAACACCCAATATTGCAGCTATCAAAGCCTGACGAACATATACACCGTTTTGTGCTTGTTGGAAGTAGTAAGCATACGGAGTTTTGTCGACGTCGGTAGTAATTTCGTTTACACGTGGAAGTGGGTGAAGTATACGCATATTATCTTTGCAACCCTTAAGCATATTTGCTGTAAGAATACATGAATCTTTTACACGTTCGTATTCTATCAAATCAGGGAAACGTTCGCGTTGTACTCTAGTCATATAAATAATATCGGCTACGGGTATTATTTCACTTATATCAGAATATTCGTAATATTTTAGTTTAGCATCGCGAACCGACATTTTTACTGATTCAGGCATCTTCAATTCGTCTGGCGAAACGAAATGGAAAGTAGTATTAAAGTTGCACATAGCTTGAGTTAGCGAGTGAACAGTACGGCCGTACTTCAAATCGCCCACTAAAGCGATGTTCAAGTTATCCAAAGTACCTTGAGTTTTTCTTATAGAATAAAGGTCAAGCATACATTGTGTTGGGTGTTGGTTAGCACCATCACCGGCGTTTATCACAGGCACGTTAGACACTTCGCTAGCGTAACGAGAGCTACCTTCACGAGGATTACGCATTACTATAAGATCGGAATAGCTACTTACCATTGTTATAGTATCGTGCAACGATTCACCTTTTTGCACGCTAGTACCACCTGGGTCGCTAAAGCCTATTATACGAGCTCCCAATTGGTTGGCAGCACTTTCAAAACTTAAACGTGTACGAGTAGAAGGTTCAAAAAACAATGTAGCCACAACCTTATCGTTAAGGATAGCTTGTTTGGGGTTCTTTTCAAACTCTTCGGCAATATCCAATATTTGGATATATTCTTCCTTGCTGAAATCGGTAATTGAAATAAGATTACGTCCTTTTAAATTACTCATGGTTCTTTTATTTATATATTATTACTTATTATCTTTTTTGCTTACGGCACAAAAAAAGCGACTAATAAAGTCGCCTATCAATGAAAAAAATTATTTTATCAACGCCCATGGGCATTGTAGCAGTAGCTTCGATTATATTACTTAATCCCTCTTTCATTATCATTTTTTTGTTTCCGAAATCGGGTGCAAAGTTACAACCATTTTTTCAATTATATGACATAAATACTCGTTTATTTTTATCAACACATTACTAACAGTAGTTAGAACTTTGATAAACAAGCAATAAATACCGGACAATATTTTATCGATATATCGGCTCGAACGACTTATAAAAACATACTTTCCGCCATTATCCGGGCCGATTTTATAGTTTTTCGGCACACAAAAAGGCATTATTTACCCCTTTATTTACACCCTACTGTCAATCGATTCATGATAGGGTATCGCAAGCGTGATGATATACCGTCAATTTTTAAGGCAATATATATCCTCAAAATTCCCTCACGAGACAGTTCAATTTCCCTCACGAGGAAAATCCAACTACTACGTGATGTAGCACAATCTCCCTCACGAGGAAAATTCCACCCCTTCGGCCGAATGTGTTTTTATATTGTATTTCAAACTATTGTTACAACTTCACAAGTATAAATCTAATCACAATGAAATTTGATTCAACCAAGAGGTTTCCTTCATGAGAAAAAATTTTTCCTTTTAACTTTTACCCTCATTTATTTTCGTATCTTTGCCGAATCAAAGATATGGCAACATACAAATAAAAACCACCATATCTTACTGTAAACAAATAATTAAAACTATATGATTAATTATGAAACGATGTAAAGAAAAAGAAAAAAAAGGAATTTACGCCTCGCTTGAAGGCTGCGACAAGCAAACGAGGCTGAAAAAGATATAGATATGACAGAAGTACACTATCATAAACTCCACAATATCTTACTCTACAAAAGAGTGTAGCAGCAGTGTACAATTCTTATTTACAAATCAAAATTTTTTAGAACAATGAAAAAATTAATTTTAGCATTCTGCATCTTGACCCTTTCCTTTTCGGCACAATGTCAAGTGGGAAAATACAGCATTACAGAATCGGCTATACGGACTATACCGGAGGCTATTGCAGATAGTAATAGTAGTTCTTTAAGCGGTGATGCAGTTTTGGGCATTGCATTGTTGGCATTGGCAAAAGTAGATTTTAATGATTTGGTTCCAAAAACCTTTGCTATAACCGACGAGGCTTTCGTGTTTTTCAACGAAAAGGACGAGGAGATAGGCAAAGATCCTGTAAAACTTTTGTCGGCTCAAAAAGATAAATGGGTGTACAAAGGTGCAGAAGAAGACGGCGAAATAGTTGTTCAGAAAAACAACGATTCCGAATATATCGTAACTACAGGCGACAAAGTAAAGCTGAAACTTAAGCCCATAAAATAAACCTAATTACCAAAGCGAAGAAAGAGCAGTTCTTTCTTCGCTTTTTTTATTGCCTCAAATAAAAAAACATATAAATAGACAGTACGATTATTGCATATATCATTTTTTTTATCGTACTTTGCAAGAATTTTACGCATAAGTGTTTTTGAGTAAAAGTTTGACTCTGTGTTTCAAACAAGAAATAAATGCTTTTTATCAAAATAGATTATGCTTTAAATATCACAATTTTATACTTATGAAAAGTCAAGTAATATATATAGATGAATCTAAAATCTCTCTACTCCCTCACGGAACTGAAGATTATATTTCACTGACAGATATGGCTCACAGCCAAATGCAGGAACATATTATTTTTCGGTGGATGAGTTTGAAAAGCACAATAGAATACATCGGAGAATGGGAATTGCTGTATAATCCCAATTTTAATTATACCGAATTCGGTACAATTAAAAACTCAGCGGGAAGCAACAACTTTGTACTTTCTGTAAAAACATGGATTGAACGAACTAATGCTATCGGAATAATTGCTAAAGCAGGACGATATGGTGGCACTTATGCCCACAAGGATATTGCATACCATTTTGGCATGTGGATCAGTCCTCGGTTTCAACTGTTATTGGTAAAAGAATATCAACGTTTACAAGAAGAAAAACAAAAACTAATAGGTTGGACCGCAAAACGTGAATTGTCAAAAATCAATTATCACATTCATACAGATGCGATAAAACAAAACCTGATACCTAAAGAATTAACTCCTCAACAAACTTCATTAGTATATGCTAATGAAGCGGACGTTTTGAATGTCGCTTTGTTTGGAATAACAGCAAAACAATGGAGAGAAAACAATCCGGATTTAAAAGGCAACATACGAGATTATGCTACAATAAATGAGCTAATATGCCTATCTAACATGGAAAACTTAAACGCCGTATTTATCAATGAAAATTTGCCACAAAGCGAAAGACTAATAAAACTAAACCAAATAGCAATCCAACAAATGAGGGTATTGGAAACATCGACAACCAAGAACTTGCTAAAATAGTAATAATAAACATACATAACAATGAAAAAAGTATTTACACTACTACTGGCGTTCTTCACGCTGAACGCAATGGCTCAGAGCATGAGCCCCGACGAAGAAATACAAGGCATGGAATGCACCACCATCACCGTGGGCAAAAAAGCCTCAAAAGATGGGTCGGTGATGACTTCGCACACCGACGACAGCCACCGCACACGCACCAATGTGTGGGTAGAACCGGCACGCGACTACGCCAAGGGCGACATGCAAAAGATGTACCTACGCCGCTGGGCTCCAAAGGTGGAAGGCAAAATGCCTAAATACGAAAACATCGAGATAGGCGAAATACCACAAGCCGAACACACCTATCAGTTTCTAAACACCGCCTACCCTTGCATGAACGAGAAGCAATTGGCCATAGGCGAATCCACTATAGGCGGACGCAAAGAATTGCAATCCGACAGCGGACTGGTAGACTGCCAACGCCTTTGTATGCTACTACTACAACGTTGCAGCACAGCACGCCAAGCCATACGCACCGCCGGCGAGCTACTTAAAGAATACGGCTGGAACGATGCCGGAGAATGCCTTACCATTGCCGACAAAAACGAAGTGTGGCACCTTGAGATATACGGCCCCGGAAAAGGAAAACGCGGTGCAGTGTGGGCAGCACAACGTGTGCCCGACGACCACATTGCCGTAAACGCCAACGCCTCAACCATCAAAGAGATAAACCTGAAAGACAAAGACTACTTTATGGCTTCGGACAACGTATACAGCCTTGCCGAAGAGATGGGCTGGTGGAGCAAAAAGAGCGGCAAGCCTTTCAACTTTGCCTACGCCTACGCCCCACAAAGCCGAACAATGTTGGCATGTCGCCGAAGAGAATGGCGTGTGTTCGACCTGCTTGCACCATCGCTTAAGCTAGACCCCAACGCCGAAAACTATCCTTTTTCGGTTAAGCCCGATTCGCTGGTAAGCATCGAGGACATGATGCGAGTATTTAAAGACTACTACGAAGGCACCGAATACGATATGCGCAAAAACCTAACCGTTACCAACAAAGAAGGCAAAACCGTAATATCGCCACTTGCCAACCCCTTTATGAAAGCCGACGAACTGGCACTACACAAAGTGAACGGCGGCTGGCACGCCCTTGGCGAACGCTCCATAGCCGTGCACTTCACCGTGTATGCAACCATATTGCAATGCCGCAGCAATATGCCCGACGAAGTAGGCGGACTATGCTGGTTGGCACTCGACAACGTGGCTTCGTCCATCTACGTGCCCTTCTACGCCAACATCACCGACATGCCCGAAACCTACAAAACCTGTGGCCGCGAAACCGGTTTCAGCCGCAAGGCAGCATGGTGGGCATTCAACCGATTGGGAACATTGGCAGCCAAACGTTGGGGCGATATGCGTAAGACAGTCGATGCTGCTTGGGGGCCTATGCAAGCCGACTTTATAAAACAACGTGCCGACATCGAGACTCAAGCCCTACAGCTAATGCAAGAAGGCAAACGCGCCGAAGCCATCAAGCTGCTGACCACCTTCAGCAACCGATGTGGCAACACCGCCGTAGACAAAGCATGGGAAACGGGCGACCTTATTTGGACCACCTTCGACGGACGTTGGTAGGTAACAATAAACAATATTCGACTTTGGCATTTAGGCAGTCAACAAATGCCAAAGTCTATTTAATAAATAAACCCTATTTCGATTATGAATTTTACAGGAATTATAGTTGGCCTTGCCACTTTTTTAATCATCGGACTTTTCCACCCAATAGTTATCAAAGCCGAATATTACCTTGGCAAAAGCTGCTGGTGGATGTTTCTAGTAGCAGGCATTCTGTTTGGAGTGCTATCCATCGTTGCTCAAAATCTTATAGTTTCAACCATACTCGGAGTTACTGCATTCTCATCGTTTTGGAGCATATTGGAAGTCGTTCATCAAAAAAAACGAGTAGATAAAGGCTGGTTCCCCAAAGGTCCCGGTCACGACAAATAAGCCAACACATTACGAAAACGTTGGTAACCGCCACTACCATTGCGAAAAACACTCCCTTCTGCTCTTACCGGCAAAAGGGAGTGTTTGGTTAAGGCAACTTCTTTTTGACTTGCGACTGCAAAGTTACAACAAATATTTAATCCGAGCAAACGGAATCGCCGCCGGGATAGTTTTTTTTTACAAAGCCCTTATTTTCAATGTTATATATTTTCATTTTTAACGTTTCATTTCCCTTTCGGGGAAGAAGAAACCGCTATGTGGGACATGGTTTTCTGCGATTGTTCGGCAAAAAGGTTGTGCGTCGGCCTCAGCAGGTTAGGGCGAAGAAGTTTGGCGAATGCCCGTGAAGGTTTATGCAGTGTTCGGAGAAGGTTTTCAAAGTGTTCGGAAATGATAGTTACAAACGTGCTGAAAGCATAATGTCGAATATGCTGAAAGTATAGTATCGAATGTACTGAAAGTATTATGCAAAGTCGGCGACTTTATTATTCAAAGTTGCCCACTTTGACATATGAAGTTGCCGACTTTGTATATCAAAGTGGGCAACTTTGCACCACATAGTCGCATACTTTGCATAATGAAGTGGGCAAGTTTTGATGATATTTTTAGCACGATTGATAGTATTATTTCAGTACTTTTAATACTATATACACAATAGTTTTGATACTATCACGTTAGAAGAAAGTAAAAAGTGCCGCAGGCATCGGCAAAAGATGCAGCAGGCATGGGCAAAAAGTTTTTTAACCAACACGGGATAACATTTATGGCAATAGGATATTACAAATTCAAACGCAAGCTGAATGTAAACGGCACAGTGAAAGAGGTGTATGTGGCACGGGTGGCACGTGCCAACGTTGTGGACATAGATATTTTGGCCGAAGAGATAGCGGCCACATGCACAGCCTCGGAGGGCGATGTGCTGATGGTGCTGAGGAATATGGAGCATGTGATAAAGAACCATCTGTCGAAAGGCGATGTGGTGAAGCTGAGTTCGTTGGGCACTTTTTCGCCTACCATACGAGCCAAGGCTGTGGACAAGGCCGATGATGTGAACCAGTTTTCGATTGCGAGCACGGGCGTAAGTTTTCGGCCAACGCAAAGGTTGCTCGACGGCATACAGAAAGCCGGTGTAAGGCTGGCCGACAGGCGGATAGTAACTCCGGCGTGGAGTGGCAAAAAGGAAACGGACGACAATGATTCTCAATAAATAACACAGCTATGGCAAAGAAAAGATATTTTACCTACGAGCCTCGGCAACGAAAGATACTGAAGGAGGACAGATGGATAGCCGTTTTGCGGCAGGAAGAGATGTGCAGCCTGGACGAGATTGCGACCGAAATTGCCTTTCGCAGCACGGCGGGCAAAAGCGAAGTGGAAGGCTTGTTGCTGGCTTTTTTGGAACAAATAAAGTATCACCTTGTGGGTGGCGACGGGGTGAAGATTAACGGATTGGGCACATTCTACCCCCGTGTGATAGGGCGGGCGGTGGACAATGTGGAAGATGCGTCGCTGAAAAACTGCGTAAAAAACATCACCGCCGGATTTCGCCCCGAAAGCCAACTGCGAAATGCGGTGAGGGAAGCGGGAGTGCGACGTTTTGGACTCACCGACAATATCAACGATAAGGAGGAGGACGAATAATGGAACTACAGATAGTGTGGCTTAAGATGGCCGTGGGACCCAAAAAGGGACAGAAGCAATACACCATTCGCCGCGTCAACTACGGCGACGTAACCTACGAGGCTTTGCTGGACGAGGTGGAGGCTGCCAGCACCTTCAGCGGTGCCGATGTGGAAGTGATGATGAAGATGTTTGGCAAGATAGTGGAAGAAAAGCTCTCGTGTGGCGTGCCTGTCGACCTCGGTCCGCTGGGCACCTTGCGACCCAAAATCACCGCCAAAAGCGTGGCCACCAAGGAGCAATGCACCGCCAAAACCATCACCAACAAAGGCGTCACCTACTACCCCCGTGCCGAGCTGGTGGAGGCCCTGAACAAGGCATCGCTAAGGGTGATAAACTCCGAAATAAGAGGACGGAAGCATAAAAAGAAGACCTCGGAAAGCAACGAAGAGTAAACAAATAAAAGACCTTTGCCTGCTTAACCAAAAAACAAAAAAAATTCCCCAAGGTTTAATGTAAGCCTTGGGGAGTTTTTGCAAACAAGCACTTGATTATTGCTGTGCTTCAAAATCTTCATCAGTGAAACGGTATACATTGAAATACTGTGTTTGTATATGGTCGCAACAGACTACTCTTGTTGAGGAATCCATAGTCCATAACGATTCATCTGCCCAACGTTGAGTGGTGTCTCTTAAATCCCACGCCAAAACAACTTCTTTATTACTATTCATAAATAATAAAAAATGTTCTCCATGAACTGCGGGATCTCGTTCGTTGGCAAAACGCTGTTCAATCTCTTTAAGCACTTCTACACCATTATGTCTAAAGAATGTTCGCCAATTAATTTCTTCAATAGAAAAACAATCATGCTCCGTTAGTGGATGTTCTTTAGACAATGAGAAGTCCGCTAAACTAATACCATATTTCTGGGCATTACGGAAATAAATCTTACTTTCTTGTGGAGATTCTTCGCAATATCCTGATATACATTTTCCACAAGATGCTAACAATGGTATAGATAAAACCATTAAAACAAACTTAATCTTATTCATAATTACAAGTCTTTTAAACACTTTCATTCTATTTATAGTTTTAAAATCAAGTGGCAAAAGTACAAAATATTTCCCATTCACACAAACAAAAATAAGCAATATTCACAATAAAAATATTTCTACCATCGTTCATAGCGAGAATTATATAACACATAAAAAGCATTATGCCAAACAATCCTATACCACTAAAGGCCGGCGACCGTGTGGCGATAGCAGCCACGGCACGCAAAGTAAGTCCGCAAGAGATGGAGCCGGCAATAAGACTGCTGCAACATTGGGGCTTGGAGGTAGTAATACCCGAAGGGCTTTACGCCGAAGACCACCAGATGGCCGGCACCGACAGCCATCGTGCCGCCGTACTGCAACGCCTTATAGACGATAACGAGATAAGAGCAATACTATGTGCCCGCGGTGGCTACGGCACAGTGAGGATACTGGACAAACTGAACCTAACCGCCTTGGAGCAACACCCAAAATGGATAATAGGCTACAGCGACGTAACGGCGCTGCACAGCCACGTCCACAACCTGCTTGGCATGGAAACGCTGCACGCCACCATGCCTATAAACATTCCGCCCGACGCTACCGCCGTACATTATCCGGCTATCGAAAGCCTACGCCAAGCCTTGTTTGCAGGCAGCTGCCAATACAACCTACAGTGCAGCACTACCCTACTGCGTCCGGGCAAAGCCGAAGGCGTTGTAGTGGGTGGCAACCTTTCGGTGCTGTACAGCATAATGGGTTCGCCTTCGGACATCAACACCGCCGGCAAGATACTCTTTATCGAAGACCTCGACGAATACCTCTACCACATCGACCGCATGATGATGTGCCTGAAACGCTCGGGCAAACTCGACAACCTATCGGCTCTGATAGTTGGCGGCATGAGCGATATGCACGACAACGCCATACCTTTTGGCAAAACCGCCGAAGAGATAATTTGGGACGCAGTGAAAGAGTACGACTACCCCGTATGTATGGGAATGCCGTTCGGACACATAGGTATGGAAAACCTTGCACTAACCCTGGGCCGACAAACCACTTTAAACATAACTCCCAATGGTAATGTAACTATAGAACAATAAAAAGTAACCAGAAAAGTAACCAGAAAAGTAACCAAAAAATCCTTTTGGCCATAAAGGAAAACAAACAAATTACTATCCGAGAACTGCAAGAAATGAGTGGATTATCGGAAAGCGGAGTAAAAAAGATTATCCGCGGACTACGACAAAACAACCTAATAAAACGAATAGGAGGCAACAAAGGAGGGCACTGGGAAGTAATAGACAATCCCACCGAACAATA
>JAGCLZ010000129.1 GCA_017646685.1 Bacteroidales bacterium
AAAGATATGACAATACAGTATCCTACAACAGTAGAAGAAATGAGTATGATAACCGGTGTAGGTATAAACAAGGCTAAGAAATATGGACTACCTTTTATCGAACTTATAAAAGAATACGTAAAAGAAAACAATATAGAACGTCCGCAAGATATATTGGTACGCTCGGTAGTCAACAAATCGGGCAACAAAGTATATATAATACAAGCCATAGACCGTAAGATATCCTTGGAAGACATTGCCCACGGCAAGAACCTTACTATGAACGAACTCCTTACCGAAATGGAACACATCATCGCATCGGGTACAAAACTAAACATTGACTTCTATATAAACGACTATATCGAAGAAGAACACCAAGAAGTGATATACGATTACTTTATGGAAGCCGAAAGCAATTCTATACAAGATGCTATAGACGAACTTGCCGACGAAGATTACTCCGAAGAAGAAATCAGACTTATGAGAATGAAATTTCTATCGGACAATGGATAAGCTACACAAGCATACACTTTCACAAACATAGGCTTAAAAGTAAAAAGAACAGTAACGTTACTAAACGATAACAATATTATTTATGACTAAACATATAACAGATTTTACCATTGTGGGCAAAGAAAGCTACGGTCCACAATATTTCAAACTAGTGCTCAAGCACCCCTCTACCCTTCCCCAAATAATGCCAGGACAATTTGTAGAGGTAGAAGTAAAAGACAACAAAAACGTTTATTTGCGTCGGCCAATATCCATTCATGATGTTGACGAAAAAGCCAATACCCTTTCACTACTCATCCAGATAGTAGGCAAGGGCACCTCTACCCTTTCACAACTAGAAATAGGCGAAAGCCTCAACCTTGTTTATCCGCTAGGCAAAGGCTTTTCGGTGGAAGGGCACAACGTGTTACTTGTAGGCGGTGGTTGTGGCTTAGCACCCTTGTTGCATACTGCACGCTGCTACCACGCCAAAGGCATACGCCCCACTGTTCTACTTGGTGGACGTACTGCCGACCTTATACCAATAAAGGATGAATTCGGCAAATATGCCGACCTACACTTTGCTACCGAAGATGGTAGCCTGGGCGAAAAGGGATTGGTAACATCGCACTCTGTTTTTGGCAAAGCATACGATCGCATAGCCACCTGCGGTCCCAACCCTATGATGAAAGCAATAGCCCGATATGCAAATTCAAAAGGTATTGACTGCGAAGTATCGTTGGAGAACAGTATGGCTTGTGGCATAGGCGCATGCTTATGTTGCGTTGCCGATACCGACGAAGGGCATAAGTGTGTATGCAAGGAAGGTCCTGTATTCCATGCTAAAGACCTCACCAAATGGTGCAATGCCTAAAACAATGTATTTTTTTGTAATAACCCCGTAATAGAACACGAAATGTTAGAAGTAAATATACATAACCTAAAACTAAAGAATCCTGTAATGACTGCTTCGGGAACTTTTGGCTACGGCGAAGAGTTTGCCGATTTTATTGATATCAATCGGTTGGGAGGCATTATTGTAAAAGGTACCACCGGCAGCCACCGCGAAGGGAACCCTTATCCACGTATGGCCGAAACGCCGTCGGGAATGCTAAATGCCGTAGGATTGCAAAACGTAGGCGTTGACGCCTTCTGTAGCAATATCTATCCACGAATCCGCCATTTCGACACAAACATTATAGTAAATGTGTCGGGGTCCACAATAGATGAATATTGCGAAACGGCAAGCAAAATAAATGCACTAGACAATATACCTGCAATAGAACTAAACATCTCATGCCCCAATGTAAAAAAAGGCGGTATGGGTTTTGGCACCAATGCCGATATGGCTGCACAAGTAGTAAGCGAAGTAAGAAAAGTATACTCCAAAACTTTGATAGTTAAACTTACGCCCAACGTTACCAACATTGTAGAGATAGCCCAAGCTGTGGAAGGTGCCGGAGCCGACTCTGTATCGCTTATCAACACTATGCTTGGAATGGCTGTAGATGTGGAACGTCGCAAACCCGTACTCTCAACCATCACCGGAGGATTGTCGGGGGCTGCTGTTAAGCCGGTGGCTGTACGGATGGTATGGCAGGTGTCGAAGGCTGTAAAAATACCTGTGATAGGTTTGGGAGGTATATCGTCGGCGTATGATGCGTTGGAATTTTTGATGGCCGGAGCAACCGCTGTGGAAATAGGAACTGCCAATTTTATAGACCCTACGGTAACGATAAAGGTAATAGAAGGTATACAAGAATACTTGGACCGCCACAATATTGCCGACATCCACGATATTATAGGCATAATATAAAACGGTGACACTACACCAAACAAAATAAGTTCTCGCAACCACCGGGCTACGAGAACTTATTTTATTTTTTACTTTCACTCTTTGATAAAATAGGCTACCGAATTTAGTTTTTCTTCGGCTGTACTATAGGCGAAAGCCCACTCGCAAAGGCGTTAACGGACCTAAGACACTGTATTCAACGCCTAATTCGACAAACAAATCAAAGTTTTCGCGTTGCAACAAATTTGCGCCCAGATACAAACCGCCATGCAATCCGAAACCCTCGCCACCATTATCGGCTAAGTAAATTCCCGCACCGGCATTCAGATTAACGTAGAGCGAAATTTTCTCGTAAGGCAACATAGTATACCGAAAGGTAAGCATCAATGGCAGAAACACATCGTTACGATATGTCAAAGTCGATTCGGAGGTTTGTTCCATGTAAGTATAGAAAGTAGGCGATGTTTGAAGCCCCAACGAAGCATTGTTATTGAAACAATAACGAGCCGCAAAACTTAATGGGATTACATCTATCTGCTCGTATACGATACTGGTTTTGGGCGAAATTGCAAACTCGTATTCCACTACTTTCTCTTTGGCACTAAACTGAGCCTTAACACCGATGGTTGAACCCATCAACATCGTTGCAACAAATAGTACAACACTTTTACTAATAAATTTTGTTTTCATTTTGTGATATTTTTGATTTATACTTTCTATTTACTACAAACGGAAACCTATTTTGAGAGGAGTGTATACACCCAACACACCATAGTCTAAACCAAATTCTACAAATAAACTAAACAAATCTCTTCTAAAGAAATTCAAACCTACATAGGCTCCTCCATGCAATACCCATTTATCGGCTTCGCTAAATAATATTCCCGTACCAAAATTGACTGAGAAATATGGCGACATCTTTCCTTTGGGCACAATATCGTAGCGGAATGATAACATAATAGGTAAAAACAAATCATTGTCCTTGGTATAATATTCGTTAGGTTTATCAGAATAATAAGTAAAGAAGGTTGGAGATATTTGTACACCCAACGAAAATCTTTCTGTAAAAACATAGCGATTGGCTATATTTACCGACATTGCACCAATACTATCGCGAAACATTGTTGTTTTTGTAGAAACTGAATACTCATATTCCATTCGTGGATTAGCTCCTTCCAAGTTCTCTTGTGCATTTAAACCAAATGTGCAAACAGCTACTAACATTATAGTTAACAAACCTTTCATCAAATTCATTTTTCTCATTTTTATAGTTCTTTTTAATATTAATTACTATACGATTTTGGGTGGCAAAATTACACATTTTTTCCCACTCCACCAAATATATGCTCTGTTATTTTTTTGCAAAGCAATAGGGCTGAAACAAAAAAAGTTTTCAGCCCTATTTTCGATACAATTATAGCCTCGTACGTCTAATCCGAGACCTCGATTCGGTTCTACCCCACCAGGTCGTCGCCGCCACCGGTATTGCCGCCGGTGTTGCCGCCGCCGCCATCGTCATTATCGGGCTCATCGGTGGTGGTTTTGTCCGACGGAACTACGTCGATTATACGTAGTTTCATCTTCTTGGCTTCGTCCGAAAGTTCGCCGTCGGGGCGGTAGAGGATGCTCTTGTTTTTGATGGTCTCGACGGTGCATTCCTCTTTCGAGTCTACTGCCTTGGCGGTTATTTTTGGGTAAATGGTTCCCAGCACACCAAGGTCTACTATTCGGCCATCGGCAATGCCTTCGACCATCACGTCGGCAAAGGCGTGGATGATGGCATCGGCATCGGCGCGGCTAAAGGTGGTGGCCGATTGTATTTCTTCGAGTATGGCTTCGGATGTTATATTGCCATAACTTACTCGTTTCAAAGTGTATTGCTCTTGTCCTTTTTTGGGTCCTACGCCCATTTTTGTTTTTACCAGTTGCAGATCCATAACTATTCCTCCCTTGCTGTTGCATTGTCGGCCGGCGAAAAAACGCGGAATCT
>JAGCLZ010000130.1 GCA_017646685.1 Bacteroidales bacterium
ACCAGAAGGATAGTCGTCCGAATCACTATTAGGGCTTACACAATTATACGATATTTCGTAAAGATAATTCATCTCCACCTTACCATCGTCAAGTGTGTCGTATACTATCTCTGATTTTATTGCCACCTTACCTTCATCATAAAGTTTCTGTTCCAAAGGCAAGCTTAGCAGCATACGCTCGGCCTTGCGATTAAGTGCTTCCTGACTGTTTTTTACATCGTTCTTTATTATACTTAATGCTTTGCTCCTATAATCGGAATTTTTCGATTCCTCACGAGCTGTTATCTTTCCATAGTCTTGCGATATAGCTTGAAACGATAATAAGGAACAAAAAAATGTTAGTACAAATACTTTCAAACGACGACTTAATCCCTTGTTTGTAATTTTTTCTCTCATAATTACTATGTATTTAAATATAAAAAAACATTCGACAATATCTATATTATTCTATTCATCAGTTATTTAAAGACTATCATAGGAACCTCTTCCTATGTCTCCTTTGCTTTGCAAAGATAAGAAAAAATAGCGTTATTAATATGTTTTCGATCAAAAAAATAGGATATTTATTTTTGTCGATACATAAATTTTAGTATCAGTCATTAAAAATAAAAATAAGGTATAGCCAATACGGCTATACCTTAACTATATAATCATTCTATTACTTTATTTTGCTTTACCTTGGTTAGCTACGCTTTGCATTTTCTTGGCTATCTCGTCGGCATCGCCTAGGAAAAACTCTTTTACAAGTTTCATATTATCATCAAACTCAAATATGTATGGCACTGCAGTAGGAATATTGAATTTGATAATTTCTTCGTTCGTCATACCTCTAAGCTCTTTCACTATACCTCTAAGGCTGTTGCCATGAGCCACAATCATTATTTCGTCGTGGTTGCCAAGGGCTTTCAGTATAACATCCTTGTAGTATGGCATAAGACGTTCTATTGTATCTTTCAACGATTCTGTAAGAGGCACTTGCTCGTCTGTAAGCTCGTTGTAACGAGGATCCATACGAGGGCTTCTTTCGTCGTGCATATCCAAAGCAGGAGGTTGCACATCAAACGACCTACGCCACAAAAGCACTTGGTCATCGCCATACTTAGCAGCCGTTTCGGCTTTGTTCAACCCTTGAATAGCTCCATAGCTCTTTTCGTTCAATCGCCAACTTTTCTCTACCGGAAGATAATCCATATTCATGGCATCCAACACATTGTTCAATGTTTTTACAGCTCTTTTCAGATATGATGTAAAACACAATTCAGGCTTGTAACCTTCGGCCTTCAATAGTTTTCCGGCTTCGAAAGCCTCTTTACATCCATTCTCGGTAAGGTCAACATCTGTCCAACCGGTAAACAAATTAAGCTTGTTCCATTCACTTTCTCCGTGACGTATAAGTATAAGTTTCTTCATATATGTATATATTTTTCTTTTTTTCTCAATTGGTTCAATAACGCAAAACACATTCTATTATTGCATCGACAATGCCTATTGCAAATAAATATCTATCAATCCTTCCGGTGCCGATATGTATATTGTTTTGTTGTCCCTGTCCACTTTATCTATAATTTGGTCGCGGATGGGGATAAGTATTTCCGTTTCGCCTTTCATTATCTGAAATAGGGGCTGTGCAGGATAGTCAATAACAGAAGCTATATTTCCTATATAACCCTTCTGGGCATCAACAACGGCAAAATTTATAATCTCGTGAAAATAAAATTTCTTACCTGTAAGCTTTGGCAAGACCGACAGAGGCAAAAAAAGATTTTTTCCCACCAATTTTACCGACTCTTCAGCCGTAACATCTTCAAAGCGTACCACAGCCTTATTGCCCTTTATGTTTATCGCCTCGATAAAATAAGGCAACAACTTGCCCCCTATCTCTACAAACACCGAATCCAATTCGGCATAGTCGGTAGGTTCGTCAACATCCAAAAAGAAAACCACCTCACCTTTATAGCCAAAAGGTTTGGTTATTTTTCCCAACTGAAAACAATCATTTACTTCCATCTGTGTTTCAAATTATGTCAACTTCTAAAATAATTTCTCCCATTACAAAAAACAAGGAAGTATTGCCCTCTCTTAGGGGCAATTACTTCCTCTATATCAAAAAAAAATTACAGCAAATAGGCATATTTATTTCTTACGAGCCAACACCGCCTTTACCTTTCCAACTATATCCACTGCCTTCAAATGATAATTTACAAGCATTTGTTCGGGAGTTCCCGATTCGCCAAACTTATCATCAACAGCCACATATTCCATTGGAGTAGGACAGTTAAGAGCCAATGTTTGAGCCACACTGTCGCCCAAACCGCCATTAAACAAATGCTCTTCGCAAGTAACCACGGCTCCTGTTTTCTTGGCCGATTTTATTATTGCTTCGGTATCCAAAGGCTTGATGGTATGTATGTTTATCACCTCGGCCGATATACCTTCGGCTTCCAATGCTTTGGCAGCTTCCAATGCTTCCCATACCAAATGGCCGGTTGCTATTATAGACACATCCTTGCCCTCGTTAAGCATCTGTGCTTTTCCTATCACAAACTCTTGATTCTCGTCGGTAAAGTTAGGCATCTTCGGACGACCAAATCTTAAATATACAGGACCATTGTGACGCATAGCTGCTACGGTTGCAGCATGTGTTTGATTAGCATCGCAAGGTACCAGCACTGTCATGTTGGGCAAAGCCTTCATCAGTGCAATATCTTCCATGGTTTGATGTGTGGCACCATCTTCGCCCAATGTTACACCGGCGTGTGAACCACATATTTTTACATTCTTATTAGAGTAAGCCACCACCTGTCGTATTTGGTCGTAAACACGACCTGTTACAAATTCGGCAAACCCACCTACAAATGGAATCTTTCCCGACAACGAAAGACCGGCAGCAATACCAACCATATTGGCTTCGGCAATACCACATTGTATAAAACGTTCGGGATAAGCCTTTGCAAAGCCATCCATCTTTACCGATCCCGTAACATCAGCCGACAATGCTACTACTTCGTGATTTTGTGCTCCGGCATCAACCAAGCCCTCACCAAAACCGCTACGAAGATCTTTCATTTTCTTATTTTCGTAAGTTTTCATGTATAATCTGTTTTTACTTTATTCAACAATCATTATTTTTCTTTTATTGCCTTTCTCTGCCCTACTTTATCTGCACTGTGGTTGTAAGGCCTGCATCTATACGAAACTTCTGCACCTTCGTCAGCCCGTTCGAGGCTGCATTTACAGGTTTCATCACCACCACATATTCGCCCGGCATAAGCAGTATACGTTCCGACACCTTGCCCGAATCCAAGTTGCAAACATATTTCCAATCGTCGCCATCTATAGCAAAGAGGGTACCCTGCATTATAGTTTTGGGCTTCACAATGTTTGCTGCTCCCGGCGTAGGAATGGCCAAATCCGTATTCGACACATGCTGAATGGCTACATCGCTAAGTTCGATATGAGGTGTAGAAAGTATCACTATATCATAAGTACCGGCCTGATAGGGCACTTTCTCGTTTATCTTTTGGATGTTCACGATGTCCTTTTCGCCATGCTTGCATACCACAATGGGATATTCCGGCACCTGATAGGTTGTTCGTTTAGCCTCGTAGCTCACATTCAAAAAACCTTGTTCCACTTCATAAACCAAATCGTTGGTTTTATTGTAATCAAACGATACGTTGGTTTTCACCATAGGTGGATTGGTATAAGCCTTCACGTTGTACGACACCAATGGGTCTATCGTAATTATGTCATCACCCTCTTTGCCGTCGGGCGAATATATCATCTGATATTTTGCCACCCCTGTCTGAGCATCGTAAAACACGATAGGCATCGAGGTCTCATAGCTCATACCCGAAAAATCTTTCACCCGTATACGCACATCGGCCTTTTCTTCCGAAAGAGTAAATACGTCGTACAGCGACTGTGTGTACTGCTCTTCCAGCGGAACATGTATAAACTTTCCTGCACAATTAACGTTGCTTTGAAAGTTTTTCTTATCGCCTATTCCCAGCACAAACGTCTTCACTATTACGCCGCTGTTTTGCACCTGCTTTGCCACCTCGCATATCGTCCCCTCGCAGTCGTCCATACCATCGGTGATGATAAGTATTATGTTTCTCGAATTTCCTACAGAAGGAAAATCATTCAAGGAGCTGGACAATGCCGATGCTGCTTCGCAACCGCCTTGCGGAACAAGGGTTTTTATTTTGCTACGCAGCTTATATATATTATCATTCTCGAAAGGCACCTCCAAACGCGTAGCGTAGGAGTTTTTATTAAGATGGCCAAACACTCTCAATGCTACATCTATCTCGTTTTGGTGACTTATGCTATCCAAAAATTTCAACAACACTGTTTGTGTTATCTTTATCTTCGAATCGCTCTGCCACTTGTCCCACATACTGTTGGAGCAATCCAATATGATCAGCACACGAGTCTTGTCCGAAACTTCTGTTTCGGCTCCTTTCTTTTGTGCCATCAATCCGCAGTGGAAACACACACAAAACAAACACAGAGTCCATACACACTTGGCCAATCTCATAATTATCCGATGTTTATATTAATAGTCGCCCAATGTTTCGGTTAGCTGAGCCAATGCACGTTCCAATTCGTCGTTGCTTGGAGCCACACCGTGGTATTTGTTGGTACCTTGCATAAAGTCTACACCATATCCCATTTCGGTTTTCATCAGCACAACCACCGGTTTGCCTTTTCCGCTAAGGGTTTTAGCCAATGTCAGTGTGTCAACCATTTGCTTCATATCGTTGCCATTTTCACAACCTACCACAGTCCAACCAAATGCTTCCCATTTGGCTTTCAAATCGCCAAGCGACAACACCTCGTCGGTAGTGCCATCAATCTGTTGGCCGTTGCAGTCGATGGTAGCAATAAGGTTATCCACCTTCTTGGCACCGGCATACATTGCAGCTTCCCATATTTGACCTTCTTCCAACTCGCCATCACCATGAAGGGTGTAAACAAGTTTATTGTCGCCATCCATTTTTTTTGCCACAGCAGCACCAATAGCCACCGAAAGGCCTTGTCCCAACGAACCCGACGCCATACGTATTCCCGGCAAACCATGGCCGGTGGAAGGGTGCCCTTGAAGGCGGGTACCGAAAATACGGAAAGTTTTCAATTCCTCAACAGGAAAATATCCTCTACGTGCCATTACGCTATACAGCACCGGAGTGATGTGTCCGTTCGACAAAAAGAACATATCAGAGTTTTTCCCTTCCATGGTAAAATCGGAAGGATTGTGTTCCATGATGTCAAAAAATAAAGCTGTCATAAACTCTGTACAGCCCAACGAGCCGCCCGGATGACCGGAATTTACGGCATTTGTCATTCTCACAATGTCTCTACGAACTTGTGTCGCAATGTTTTGTAAATCCAATATATTTGTCATTTGTCTATATTTTGATTTTGCAAAGGTACGAATTTATTTCGACATCTTTGCCGTTTATTTTCTTATAAATATTGTGGCAACTTCTATGCCCGGTGCCAATATGCGGTTTATAGCAGTGGCACAAGATATTTGGCCATCAGATAACCTCCGCCCACAAGCCACACATACAATACGGCTGCCAAATAAAAAGGCTTTGCTCCGGCTTGTTTAAACTTATCAAAACCCGTATCGGCGCCCAATGCTGTCATTGCCATAGTTAGCAAAAAAGTATCGAAAGTATTTATTGCCGAAGTTGCTACGTCCATCACGTCAGTCGGAACCCATAACCTGAGCATAGAATTGAGCCCTATAGCTGCCAAAAACAATATGGCAAACCATGGAATAGATATCTTGGTATCAGACTGTTTCTTTCCTTTTGCCGAAAGCAGCATGCTCATCACCAGCAGCACCGGTGCCAGCAATATCACACGTATCATCTTGGTAATAGTGGCCGTATCGGCAATACCCAACTGTCCCGATGTGTCCATGGCATTGCCGGCACCCACCACATGGGCCACTTCGTGCAACGTACTGCCTGTATAAACAGCCATCTCTCTTGCATCCAAGTCAAACACCCCTACCCTATACATTGTAGGATACAAAAACATCGAAAGCGTACCAAATATCACCACCGTGGTTACCGCCACAGTAGTTTTGTGAGGCTCGGCCTTCACTATAGGCTCGGCGCCCAACACCGCCGCCGCTCCGCATATAGCACTGCCCGTCGAAGTCAAAAGGGTGGTAGCACTATCCAGCCGCAACAGCCTGCCAACCGCAACACCCAACAACAAAGTGCCGAATACCACCGTACAGTCCACCACTATGGCAGACAAACCCACCTGCACCACTTGCTGAAAAGTAAGCCTGAAACCATACAAAATAATTCCAAACCTAAGCACCTGCTTGGAACAAAATTTAAGTCCCGGCACCCAATTTTCGGGCAACCGCTTACGAAAAGTGTTGGCATAAACCATCCCCAACAACAAGCCCACTATAAGCGGACTCAAAGAAAGGCGTTTCACCACTTCTATTTCGGCAACAAAAAAAGCCAAAACAGCAAAAGCCACCACAAGCAATATGCCATACAAAGTTCTGATATCCTTAATAATATTCATTTCCTGCCATCATAATATTTCTTTGCAAAGATACACTTTTTAATTGATCGTTGAAAGTTTTCTGACGGTTTGAAACGTGGATTTTTTAGAAGTTGCCCAAAAAGAATGATAGTCTGCCTACGATTTTATTTACACCCTACTGTCAATCTCTTCACAATAGGGTGTAAATGTCGCGACAGTATACCGTCAAATTTTCCCCGATATATGGCCTTAAAATTCCCTCGTGATGTAGATAAATTTTCATCCCGATGCAGGTGAAACTCCCACGCGATGCAGATAAATTTCCCTCGTGAGGGAAAAAAACAGTATAAA
The DNA here is from genome assembly GCA_017646685.1 of Bacteroidales bacterium. GTDB lineage: Bacteria > Bacteroidota > Bacteroidia > Bacteroidales > P3 > HGM05376. The sequence goes on from JAGCLZ010000130.1 coordinate 6,877, forward strand.
ACTTAGGACAAAACATGTCTATATCAAAATAAATATGTAATTTTGCAGTCCGAAAACCAACGAAAATATGTACCAAACAAACCTAAAATATAACATTGAAACACCGCCAAAATACCCACAATCTTTTACCGGGAAAGAAAGAGACTCAGAGACAGGTTTTTCCTACTTCGGAGCACGGTATTATGATTCTGATTTGATGACGGGTTGGTTGTCTATAGACCCTATGGCGGATAAGTATCCATCACTGTCGCCGTATGCTTATTGTGGGTGGAACCCTATCAAGTTGGTGGATCCTGATGGAGAAGAGTTGACAGATTTTAAAGATAAAAACGGAAATATTATAAACCATATTGAGGATGGTCAAAATGTCTCCTATAAATTAGTTGGTGAAGGAGGAAATGAATATTTTAAATATGAGAGTGGAGATATTACGAATCTTGATTATCAGACAGCTTTAGTCATTCAAGAACAACAGAATTATAATATGGGAAATCCATCATTAAGACAAACTCCTGAAGGTCAAACTTTTTGCAATTTTGCAACACAAAATATACAAAAAGCTGTAGAGTCTATTCCTGGAAACAACAATGTATACACAACAGGTAGAGCTAATGATATGTCAAAAGCCAAAGCACACGTTGAAAAATATGTAGAAGCATTGAAAAGTCAATATGAATAATTTATTACTTTAATAACAAAGAAATGAAATACAAAATCGAACAATCTGTTAATACAAAAGAAGTGGGATATGTATCATGGGGACAAGCAGAATTGGCAACCCCATATAATGCTGAAGAATTATTAAATGCCGGCAAAATAGTAAAAACAATATCTGTTCGTATGCATAAAAGAGCAAAAATTACGGATATGATAAGTTGTTTTAAACTTGGAACAAGTGAAAATTTTATTATAAGCGAACGAATGAGGATAATACTGGAAAAATTTAAAATCCAACCACATTTATTTGTTGATTGTAATGTAGAAAAGCCGAATGGAGACATTCTTAAGTACAGTGTCTTGCACTTTCAAGGAAATCAATTTTTCGAAATGGTTGATTTTAAAAATTCTACATTTAAAATTGCTGATACATACACTTGGCCTCTCGAAGGGACGGAACCTACTATTGAAATAAATAGTTATTCTGATTTTATGCAAAAAAAAGAAGAATTACGTTTACGAGAATTATGTATAAGATTAGATAAATATGTTGTAAACAAAGATAATATAAACAAATTTGATATGTACACTTTTAGACCATTAAATACAGGTAATTTTATCTCTAAAGAATTAAGGGATGCAATATTGGATAATAAATTAACAGGAATAGAGATAATAGAAATAGATTAATATGTCTTATGTGTATTGCAAAAATATGCTACATTATTGATAGTATCTGATTTTTTCAAACCAAAAAATAGATAAAAGATGAAGCATTTTACCATCCATCGGCTATCAAAAACACAGCTATCGTTGCTACCAAAAGTTAGCGATAGACAATACTGTGGCAATCTAGATTCGGCCGTTTACTACTACCATAGCGACCACCTTGGCAGTGCCTCGTGGATAACCAACAAGACCGGCAACCCTGTGCAACATTTACAATATATGCCATATGGCGAACCTCTTGTAAATGAAAGAACAGGATCATACGAAGAACGTTTCACTTTTACCGGGAAAGAAAGAGACTCAGAGACAGGCTTTTCCTACTTCGGAGCACGCTATTACGATTCGGATGTTTTGACAGGTTGGTTGAGCGTGGATCCTATGGCGGATAAGTATCCGAATATTTCTCCGTATGCTTATTGTGGGTGGAACCCGATTCGGTTGGTGGACCCGGATGGAAGAGATATAGAAATAGTAAAAGATGATGAAAATAAGACTGTTTCAATTAGAGGAAACTTTTATTACAATAAAGACGAAATAGGTGAACAAGCAGGTGTATTTATAGATGGTTTAAAAGCTGCACTAGACTCATGGTCTGAAGACATCAGAACAGCACTGAAGGATGAATCGTTAGGTGCTGCCGGATATAGTGTTAACTTTGAATTTAAATATATTGAATGTGAAAATCCTGAATTTTCTGCAAAATCAGATGTAGATGGAATTGGGAATTGGGTCGTAAACGATAGTGAACTGCCATCAACTACTAGTGCATCTGTTGCTAATAGCAGAAAACTAAGAGTTGATTTTAGTATTAATAGAGGTAATATAGAAAGCAATCCAGACTTTTATGGTGTTAATCAATATCAAGGCACTTTAAAACATGAAATAGGACATATTTTTGGATTATACGATCGAGATCCCAAAGCAAATAATCCTGCCCCATATATACCAAAGGATCTTATGACTTATGATCAAGGTAGAGGAAACGCAGTAGAACCTTTTAAACGTATTTGGAGATCTGTAGGATTAAATAATGTTGGAACAAGAAGAGTATTAATTAACAAAGACAATAGAGAGATTAAACAATGAAACGTAAAAACAAAATACTATCAATGTTTTTTTTACTAATAATGGCAGTAACTTCATTGATACCTATTTATGCACAATCTGATAGCAAGCAGAGCATTCGTTATTTACTGCAGAAAATAGAGCCTCCAAAAATAGTATATTATATATCATTTAAACATGGTTATACAATCCCTTTACCTGAAGCTTATCATGTGGTTGATGAGACTACTTTGTTAGACTTTTTTGAACAAGATACGGTAGATTATAATCGTGCTACTATGCTGTGCGACCCGGGTGGAATGAGTATGTTTTCAGATAGTGCCGTAACAAGACAATCCATACGATTCAGCAGAATAGAAGATATTTTATTTTTAGATGATTCAGAGATTTATATTATAGGAGATGAGAAGTATGTAATTAGAAAAATTAAATACGCATATTTTGACAATTCTCAGGTAAAAGTATATCTCAAGGGAGGGAGTTATTATATGTGGGATGATATAACGGACGAAGATGTAAAAGTACTTCAAGCAACGTACGATGTCAGCGAACTTTATGATATAGATTACTATCAATGTTATTACCACTTAATGGAAGTTTTACCAACGCCACCACAGATACAGAAATATTTATGGAAAAGGTTGTATCAAGTAGCTTTTGACTTGGATGAGAAAGGTTTAATGTTCGAACGTATGGTTTTGATGAAGTATTTTTCTCTTAAGGCTAAGTATTATGACGATCTTATAAACAATTTTGATAAGTATAAATAATAATTTAGACTTCATAATATGTATCAAAACTATATAAAATATAACGCTGAAACACCTCCAAAATACCCCCAAACTTTTACCGGGAAAGAAAGGGATTCAGAGACAGGCTTTTCCTACTTCGGAGCTAGGTATTACGATTCGGATCTGATGACGGGTTGGTTAAGCGTGGATCCTATGGCGGATAAGTACCCGAGTTTGTCGCCGTATGCCTATTGTGCTTGGAACCCGGTGAAGTTGGTGGATCCGGATGGAAGAATTGTTCGTATATCTGATAATTATGTCAATGGAATAGAAAATATAGCCAAAATAGCTGCCACAAGCTTAGGAGCTACTGTTATTAGCCATTTGATGGCAAGAGGAGATGTTTACACCTTGAATTCGACATTTTTCACATCAAATAGTTCATATAATCCTAAAAACAGGGATGCAAATTATGTCAAAAATCCTTGGTATAATGAAATACCTTATGATGGGGGAATATTAAACTCAATGATAGCGATGGGACATGAATTATTCCATGCATTTGATCATAGTAAAAACATTTTTAATTCAGCAAATGCAAAACTCCGAAAAAATATTGCAGAACCTCGAGCTGTAAGTTTTGCTAATTATTTAAGGGAGGCATATTCTTTATCTCCATTAAGGAAGGGTTATGGTAATATAAAAGGAAATTTTAATCAATTTGTATGTAATGAAAAAATAACAAACTTTACAGCACTTGGTAGCAATGAAGAAAGAACAATTTATGGATTTAGTTATGCAAAAACTACAACAATTGTCGAAAGCTATAAAACTGGATTTTTAGGATTTAAAATTCCTGATAAAACAAAAACAGAAACATCGATTTATTATATGACAGTTTCCATGGATAGTAAAAACAATGTTTCTTTTCAAATTTACAATAACAAAAAGGCATATAAAGAAGCGACATATAATTGGTAAATAGATTATGGTAAATAGTAAAACAAATAAAGTATTTGGATTCATAGGAATAGGTATGAATGTGTTATTAGTGTTTAGAACGGTATATCTTCTATATTGCTATAATTTTACAAGCAGATTGTTTCTTATTACATATTCAAATAATAAATTGCTAATGTGGCTTTTGCTTGAAAATATTGGTATTTATATTTCAATACTTTTATGTAAAGAAAAAATCAGATTTAAATTAGGTACAATTTTGATATTATTAATATGGATACTTATTTTTTTGTAGTTATACTTTTTGTAATACGAAAATAATTCTGTACCTTTGCAAACCGAAAAACAGTGTAAAATATGAGCCAAATAAGCACAAATATAACTCCGAAATATAGGCAGGAAACACACTATAACTATGTACAAAATAGTGAATTTGTGGCTTCATCCTTTACCGGGAAGGAAAGAGACTCAGAAACAGGCTTTTCCTACTTCGGTGCTAGGTATTACGATTCGGATTTGATGACGGGGTGGCTTAGTGTAGATCCTATGGCGGATAAGTATCCTGGCTTGTCTCCGTATGCTTATTGTGCAAACAATCCAGTGAAGTTGGTGGACCCGGATGGGAGAGATATATGGGAATTAAATTCTACTGGAAATATTGTAAATAGAATTTCAGATAATAATTATGATCAGATTCGTATACTAGATAGTAAAGGCAAAATTACATATAGTAGTTTCAAATTTGAATATGGTACTATTTCTGAAATAAAATTATCAAACCAAAATGCTACGGCGTTTGAAGTTTGTGGAAGTAAAAATGCAGAAGAAATTTTTGAGTTTCTTGCATCCTATTACACTAAAGATAATGGTAAACCTATAGAATGGGGACATGCGACTTTAAATTCTATGGATGATATTAGTATAATAGGAACTAATCATAAATCCGAGAGTATTTCTCTTCTTTCAGAATTGACCGATGAAGGATACTCAGTTACTAGTTATGTACATAATCATCCATATGGGAATCCTATGCCTTCTCAGATTACTGATAAAAATGGAAATTTAGTTAAAGGAGATATCAAAAATGCGACAACTCATATTAATAATCATCCTGGAATTTCTTTATATACCTATACTCCTATAACTGGATATTCAAAATACGATGCTTTAGGCTCTCTTGATATGAGAATATTAACACGTCAACCTTCAACTCCTTTTAGTTCATTGGGCTGGAATAAGAAAAAATAAAAATGAAAAAGTTTATATTTTTGATAGTTATATTAGGTTTGTCTATTAGATTATATTCGCAAAAAAATGATACCACTTACTGCGATATTCCTCTTTATACCATTAGTGAAAAATCATTTTTTGATATAATAGATACTATGTTATATCTTGAAAAGCAGAGAGGAATAGAAATTTCGCCAGATAGTTGCTCTATTCTTGTAATTAATATTTCAAGAAGTGGAGATTTTTTTGAGTTTAGACGAGATACAGGTAATTTCTACAATAATGCAGTAATATTATCATACATGAAAGATAGTATAAAAATCGTTATGTATGGTAAATACGTAATTCGTATTGTAAATTATCCTTATAGAAGCATTATTGATGAATTATTGGAAAAAACAGATGAGACGCTAGAACTTAGATGTGTTTCAGAAGAAACTAAAACAGAAGAAGAAACTATACTAGTAGAAGATGATAGTGAATTTGCATTACCTTTTGTAAGAACTGTATTTTATTATGCTGATGGAAAATTTCATATCAGAATAAAAATGGATGAAAATGGGAATCTTTATTAATAACAAACTAAACTAGTAAATAATGCACCAATATCAACTGAAATATAAGCCAACTTTACCCCGAACCTTTACCGGGAAAGAAAGGGATTCAGAGACAGGGTTTTCCTACTTCGGAGCACGGTACTATGATTCGGATTTGATGACAGGGTGGCTTAGTGTGGATCCGCTTGCGGATAAGTACCCTGGCTTGTCGCCGTATGCTTATTGTGCTTGGAATCCGGTTAGATTGGTGGACCCGGATGGAAAAATGTTAGACGAATGGAATGTCAATATTCAGACAGGAGAACGTATTTTGATTAGTGAAAGAGGAAGAAATTCAGGAACCGACTATTACAATATGGTTGATTGTGACGGAGGGTATTATGGTACTTATATAGGATCTAGTTCGAAAGATTATAGTATCACGGTGACTAATGGTACAGATTGCAGTGGAAATACATTTTTTAATATTAAAACACAAAATATGGATTTTAGCCCATTCCATCCAGGAATGGGTGATAATTCGTTTTCAGAAGTTAGTCCATCTGGTCAATTATCAAATTCTTCAGATTTATGGGGTAATACAAAATATGCAACAACAGCTATTGGTGGATTTACGGGTGTGCAAAATGCCTTAATAGAAAATCTTGCAGCCGGTGGTTCGGATGTTTCGAAATCTTTGGGGAAAGCCGTAGGTAGATACAATTCTGCCATAAAAGGTATTGGATTAGCTGGAACTCTTACTACTATTATGGCATCTGGAAAACAATTCTATGATTATTATAATAATGGAGGCACAAAATTGCTGGTAGGTGCAAAGTTAGCTTTAGATGCAGGTATGTCTTTAGTATCTAACATAGGTCCAATAGGTACAGCAATAGGATTTACATACTCTATGATTGATATATGTACGGGAGGATTTGGTACAAATAAAGAACTTAATAAATACATGAAATGAAACATAAATTCTTGAAACTTATTTTTTATCATCATTATACTTGGCAAGAAAATGTGGGCAATTCTGACATTGCTCCTTTTTCGACAATAGTATATATGGGATTTGTGACCTGTTTTGACCTTATGGGAATTTATAGCTTATTATCCTTGCTTTGTTCATTTATTAAATTTGATGCATTCAATTGGCTCTTAGTATTAATATCAAGCTGTATTGTTTTCTACTTTTTGTTAGAATATAAATATGATTATAAGAGGATGGTGTCTTTGTCAAAAATATTGGTAAAAAAGAAAAGAAAAATACTTTGGATTATCTGCATGTTTGTAATAACAATATTAGAACCCTTAGTAGTATGTACTCTATGGTGGGCAAATAATAATGGATATATCGATTTGGCTCTATTCTAATAACTGTAATTATGCTACAAACAAGCACAAATATAACCCCGAAGTATAGACAAGAAATACACTATAACTATATGAAAATAGTGGTTTTGGGGGGCTCATATTGTTTTTTTCTTTGTTCTCCACTTTTGCATTATCACTTCGTTAGCACTTCGTTAACCATGCAAATTCCTGCGGAAACGCTATCGCAAACTCACAGGGTTTGCTTCATGCTTTTGTGCTATCGTTCCGTTAGCACTACACTAACCGCACAAATTCCTGCGGAAACGCTATCACAAAGCCACAGGCTTTGCTTCATGCTTTTGCATTATCACTACGTTAACCATGCAAATTCCTAACGGAAACGCTATCGCAAACTCACAGGGTTTGCTTCATACTTTTGCATTATCACTACGTTAGCACTTCGTTAACCATGCAAATTCCTGTGGAAACGCTATAAGATATGAATAATTCAAAATAAATGTGTAAATTTGCAAAACCGAAACTATATAGTAATTATGGTGCAAACACAACCAAAATATAAGCAGAAAACCACTTCATTTGTGGTATCATCCTTTACCGGGAAAGAAAGAGACTCAGAGACAGGCTTTTCCTACTTCGGAGCAAGGTATTATGATTCGGATTTGATGACGGGATGGCTTAGCGTAGATCCTATGGCAGATAAGTATCCGAATATTTCTCCTTATGCTTATTGTGCTTGGAATCCTGTTAGAGTTATTGATCCTAACGGACTTGATACAGTTAATATACAGTACAATTCTTCAGAGGGACGATGGATTTGTAATGAACCTATTATTTCTGAAGGGAGTGATGTCTTTAATGTTACGGATGCTAGTGGAAATACCTCTCAAACTATTTTTGATAATGGAGATTATGGGAATCGTATGAATATACTATTGCTTGAGGATAATAGTGTTTTAGATGAATCTTTTGGTGTTTATCATTTATCTGGAACAAGTGAAGTTGGATTTGTCTTGCAAAGATCTGCTAAATCGAAGTATCATCATAATGGAGAGGGTACATATTCTACATACGTAGGCAAAGGTAAACATTGGTTTAATTATGTTGGTTTATCTGGTAATGGTGCAACTCCGGGTATACGATTACACTATGGGAAAGATGTTAGTTTTTCGAAGGGATATATATTGTTGGCATACTCATATACTTCAAATAATTGTGGAAAAAAATTCAATCTAGAAAATTCTCGACAAGCTATTTCTAATTTTTTTACATATGCGGGTGCATTATCTAAAAGAGAGAATGTACTTATGTCAATGAAGGCGGGAAATACAACACGTCGTAAAGATCTTTACAATTTTGGACATAATGATAGTAATTTTAGAAATCCATCTGTAATAATAAAGAAATGAAAAATAATAACAATCTAATAAGAAAAATCGCAATATTTGCAGTGCTAACAATTTCAATATTAGGTAAAAGTTTTGGACAAATAGTTTTTTTCATAGATATGAAAAAAGAGAAATTGACTAGCTATTTATCGACAAGACCAGAACCTACTAGAGATAGAGGGTGTGCTTTGCGGATCATTATACTCAATGAACAAGGGAATAAAGATACTTTGGATATTCCGGGGTGTTCTCGCTATGAGGTGAATATAAATGAATATGGTACTGTATTAACTACTTATAGTTGGCCATTTTATTATTATTCAACAGACTGTGCTTTGGAAGATTACATTGTACCTTCAAATGATGATGCAGAATTGATCATGCAGTTCTTTTTCAAAAGGAGGTCGATAAGTGCAAATGTAAAATGGAATATTCAGAATATACAATATTATAGAGAAAAGAAAAAAGAATCTTCAGAGTTAGGTCGCCCAATGGCTATGTCTAGTTATTTGGATGAGATTGCAAATATGTTAAGCAAAGGAAAGTCTATGCAAGAAATTCTTGATTTCTTTGAGTCAGAGAAAAATACTATTAATGCAATAATAGAGCCGGAACAGAGGATTTACTATATCTATGATTATGATATACTGACAACTTTCTTGCCAATGCATAATAAAACTTTTTCGCCTTCGGAATTTCATGCATTGGTGGATAGTATAAAAGGATTTAATGCTAAATACTCACCAAGGTGGTGATACAAAATAATTCCGTAACTTTGTAAATCGAAAAACATTGTAAAATATGCTACAAAACCACTTGAAATATAGCCCCAAACCACCCCAAACTTTTACCGGGAAAGAAAGAGATTCAGAGACAGGCTTTTCCTACTTCGGTGCTAGGTATTATGATTCGGATATTTTGACGGGTTGGCTTAGCGTGGATCCGCTTGCGGATAAGTATCCTAGTCTGTCGCCTTATGCTTACTGTGCTTGGAACCCGATTAGGCTGGTGGACCCTGATGGGAATCGACCGATACCTCTTTATAACAATTATAATGGATGGTATGTGAAACTTGACTCTCGATTTGGATTACGAAATCCACAGATAAAAAAAGCTAGTAGATTTCATAAAGGAATTGATTTGAATTATTCTTGTGGCGGAAATAATGATTTAGGTTCTCCTATTCTTGCAACTCATGATGGGATTGCATCTATAGATAATGATCCTAAAGGAGGAGAAGGACGATCTGTAACTATTACTGCAACCAATGGCAAAATTAGAACTCGATATTTTCATCTTCAATCAATAAATATTTCAGAGGGAGATATTATTTCAGAATCTGATGAAATTGGAAAAATGGGAGGCAGTGGGTATGGTAAAGATGATACATACACAAGTCATTTACATTATGAAATACAAATTAATATAAATAATGAATGGGTTTCTATCGATCCTACGATGGGTGAAGGTGATGATGTAAAGGATGTTATAGATCCTCAAAAAATGATAGATTCAGGATGCTGGGAGAATTTTATAAATCTAAAAGATGCAAAAATAATATCTAATAAATTAGAACAATGAATGTAATTATAACTTTAAAATTACCCATTACATATATAACAAGTGTTTTGTTTTGTATTTTATTCAACAGTGTGAAAGGACAAGAAGATTTTGATATATTTTTAAATAAGTTCAAGGCTGATTGTTTTTTTCAAAATTCACGGATTGTTGATACTTGTATATTGGTACAACCCAATATTGAAAACATAAATCATTTTGATACTATTATGTTTTTAAAAGATGAATGGTTGTGCGATTCGACTATTATTACGTATTCTAGTAAAAAAATGGAGTCGTTGGACAAAACGAAAATAGTTTTATTTTATATTCCAGATACAGGTATTCTATTACACTATTACTTTATTCTTATAAAAAACAATTGGTATCTTTATAAAATAGCAGACTACAGTATGTAAAAAGAATATATATGTGTAAAATATATCTGAAATACAGAATCAAAACACCTCCAAAATACCCCCAATCCTTTACCGGGAAAGAACGCGACTCAGAGACAGGGTTTTCCTACTTCGGTGCTAGGTATTATGATTCGGATATTTTGACCGGTTGGTTATCTGTGGATCCTATGGCGGATAAGTATCCTGGTTTGTCGCCGTATGCTTATTGTGGGTGGAACCCGGTTAAGTTGGTGGACCCGGATGGGAGAGATATTTGGGAAATTGACAGAAAAGGAAATGTGTCATGGAAAGGTCAATCTGATAATACAACAATATACGCAGTGAATAATCAAGGAAAAAGAACCGGTACATCTGTAGATTTGTCTAATAACGAAATCCTCAATCAATTAAAAATTTATGGAAGAAGATGTCAAGGATTAGATGCCCAAGGCACGCCGGTCAAAAACGGTAGACTACAAGCTGCAGTTTCTGCAAACAAAGAAGATATTGTCAAATTTTTTAAATTTGCCTCAGAAAACACTGATCAAGAATGGGGTATTTATGCATTCCATAAAGGAAATGCTTCAAAATATGGCATTATTACATACCAATATAATGATCAAACACCTTCTAAGTCTGATTTCGCAAAAATTAAAGTGTTTGAAGATGTTAACGAATGGAGTGTTTCCACGATGATTCACTGTCACCCAAATCCAAGAACCATGAATGATGAAGTATCATCGTTGTATGGCGACCTCAGAGTTGCTCCAAATGCATCATATAAAAGTTATTATACGTATATGTCTTATTCTAAAAATTTATATCAGATAAATAAAAATGGGTCTTATATAAATAAAGGTAAGTATAATAGTTATAAATCTCTAATGGGAATATTTAAGTGATGAAAAAATGTCTTTTTTTACTTTTTCTATCATCAAGTTTCTTTTTCCTTCAATCATGTGAGGATAATTTAGAAACAATAGACGAAGGTGTTCAAAAAGTAATTATGGAGTTTGTTCATACAAATGATTTTTCCGGTTATCTCTGGATTGAAGACAATAGTGTTGATACTATTTCAACATGTTTGTCTGCCACTCTTTTCGATATTGATACAAATCATTATATGGTCTTAATAATAAGTCGATATCCCGGTGATGCGTTTATCGGAACGCCTTATTATCAGTTAAATCAAAAATCCCCGATGTACTACAAATTGGAAGATAAGGATTTATTTGTTTATTCCCATACAATTGATAATGAATATACACTTTTTCCTCAGTGCAAGTATTCTGAAAAAGCAGTTTTAGAAAAAGAAAAAGCATATTTTACCAATGTAGAAATAGATGACAGATTTATTATTCAAACTTACAAATATCATATTTGTGATAAAAAAGTATGGATAGAAAAAGATAGTACTTTCAACTTTTTTCAATGGCTTTATTCATAATAAGATATATGAGCCAAGGAAGTAATAAAAAACTCCACCCAATGATACCTTCTTTTCGAAAATAAAGCAGGTGACGAAAAGGGCCAAGGGATATTTGAATTAAACAGTAACATAAAACCGCAGAGGTAAATTAAAAGCGTGTGTTTTTATTCCCTAGCTTTCGTAAAAAAAGATATTATTCTCATCAAACGGATGAATAAGTTTATACCCGACCATCAATAGTTTCACGGTAGGGGGCACCAACATGAGGGTATACAATCAATTTCGGTCCAATATACCACCTTTAAATTCCCTCGTGATGTAGAAGAAACTACATCGGGATGTAGATAAATTCCCCTCGGGATGTAGTTTGTACGGCATCGAGGTGTAAAATATTTCATGCAAAAGTCGGAACAAAACGTGTCTATATCAAAATAAATCCGTAACTTTGCAAATCGAAAAACAATCGAAGAATATGTACCAAAACTATATAAAATATAACACCAAAACAGCCTCAAAAAGTACTCAAGATTGTTCTCCGCTTTTGCATTATCACTACGTTAGCACTTTGTTAACCATGCAAATTCCTGCGGAAACGCTATCGCAAAGCCACAGGCTTTGCTTTACCGGGAAAGAAAGGGATTCAGAGACAGGCTTTTCCTACTTCGGTGCTAGGTATTACGATTCGGATTTGATGACCGGTTGGCTTAGTGTGGATCCGCTTGCGGATAAGTACCCGAGTTTGTCGCCGTATGCCTATTGTGCTTGGAACCCGGTGAAGTTGGTGGATCCGGATGGAAGAGATTGGTATATAGCAGAAGGTCAAAATACTCCTACATATGATAAAAATATCACATCCAATAATTGTCCTGAAGGAGCTTCGTATATTGGAAAAACGGCTCATTGGTTTGGACAGACGGAAAATGATTTGCAGTACTATTATCATGGTAATGCTGATGGTAGTATAACACAACAAGACATGACGGCGAGAGTTTACGATAGTTTTTTAGATTATGATTTTGAGATAAACTACGATATATCTAATATGATATGCGATTATTATGGAGAAACGAGTAAGAAATGGCTCAATACCCCAAATAAAGACAAACATAAAATTTTGTATACTCTAAGTAAGAATGGATTGCTTGGTGATGCGAAACCCGGGAATACCAAGAAAAATTGGGATAAGTTTGCTAAAAACAATTATAAAAAAATTGGATATGCAGGAACTGTATTTTCTGGAATAGACATAGCAACAAGTCTAACGGAGGATGGATGGACACCCGGGGTTAATACAGCAGGAAGTCTTGGTTCTGCTGCAGTTGGATGGGTCGGTGCTAAAGCTGGGGCTAGTTTAGGTGCAATTATTGGAGTGCCTTTTTTGGGAGTAGGCTCAGCCGTTGGAGCTGGAATTGGAGCTATAATTGGAGGCGTAGGAGGTGGAATCCTTGGAAATTATGTAGGAAAAGAAGCTTATAAATTATTTTAAAACTGAACTACAATGAATAATTTTAAATCATCTATTAGTGTTTTTTTATGTACAGAAATTTATATATCGAAATTTATTCGAGTATCTCTTATAAAGATTCTATTAAGAATATTCCCATCGTTAAAAAATAGAATGATTAAAATGGGACGAGTTAAAATATATGATAATGAAATAGATTTATCAAATTATTATAAAATTATTGGTCCGCTTATTTCTTCAACACGTTACGAAGGTCTTGGACTATTTTATGGATGTGTTTTTTTGCCATTGTGGTTGTTAATAGGTAAAATATTATCACGGACATGGAACTTTGATATAATCATTTATGTTTTTGTAGTTTTATCTTTTGTTTTACCTATAATTGTGTTGAGAAAATATGTATTAAATGATGATGAACTGAAAAAATATTGGAAACAAATGCTTGTTATGCCTTTATCCAAACGAAGAAAGTTAATATTAATCACATGCATAATCGCTATTGTTTTGAAATCTTTATTTTGCCTCACATGGATAATATGCATTCCTATCATAAATAACATGTAAAACAAATAGCAAAACAGTTATTTTAGAAAAGTGTATTTGGTGTATGAGAGAAACTTACGTGAAACCATATCAAAATTACCCACTACCCTTCACCGGGAAAACTTGTTCTCCGCTTTTGTGCTATCGCAAAGCTAACCGCACAAATTCCTGCGGAAACGCTATCGCAAACTCACAGGGTTTGCTTCACGCAGAGACAGGCTTTTCCTACTTCGGTGCACGGTACTATGACTCGGATTTGATGACTGGTTGGTTGAGCGTGGATCCTATGGCGGATAAGTATCCGAATATTTCTCCTTATGCTTATTGTGGGTGGAATCCGATTAAGTTGGTGGACCCGGATGGAAGAGAAGTAGATGATCCTCCAACAAAATTTAAAGAAGTTGGACCTGTGGTACCCAAATCAGATTTCATTGGATGGTATCATCCGGGAGTTGAAGAGAATTGTAATGAATATGCAAAAAAA
>JAGCLZ010000131.1 GCA_017646685.1 Bacteroidales bacterium
GTGGGCATAACAGGGCGTGCCAAGTCGGGAAAGACGTTTTTCACCTCCATGCTGATGGCTCTGGGCGTATGCCACGAGGTGATGGGCATACGACGCATAGACCCAAAGCCATTGCGAGTGCTGTGGATGGACACCGAACAGAGCGAAGAGTCCACTCAGGAGATACTCTGCGACAGGATTATGAAGCTGTGGCAACGCAATATGCCTGAGGGCGAAAGCACAGACAACTTCCCTTCGGATATGTTCGACATCTTCAACGTCCGTGCCGATGCATGGCAAGACAGGCTGCCACTGCTGGAGGAGGCCATTAAAGAATACCGCCCTGACCTGGTGATACTCGACGGAATACGCGACCTGGTCAACGACATCAACGACGGCATACTGTCGCAACAGGTGATAGAACGCCTTATGAATCTGGCATCGGAAACAGATTGTTGCATAGTAAGCGTACTGCACCAAAACAAGGCTTCGGACGACAAAAATCTGCGTGGATGGATAGGCACCGAGCTGACCTACAAAAGTTTCGAAGTATACGAATGCAGCAAAGACAGCGACCGCATATTCTCCATAAAGCAGACTATGACACGCAAGTACGATATAGACGAAGTATTGCAGTTTGTGGTAGATGCCGAAGGTTTGCCTATGCCGGTGAGCCACGCTGTAAGCCACGCCGTTGCAAAGAGTGCTGCCCCGGCTCTGAGCAGTACACCGCAATCCGTCGGCAACTACGATGCCGAAGAGGTGTTCACCACCGTAATGCAGGAGGGCGAGAAGCTGAGAGCCTACGAATTGCAAAAGAGAGTGATGGAACGCTATAAATCCATAACGCTAAACGGCTACCTGTACATCAAGGATATGGCACAGCGTATAGGCCTATTGTGCAAAACGGTTATCAATCCACGTTGTGTATACTACAGTCTGCAACCCACCTTGGCAACAGGCATAGCCACCGCCACGGCAGGCACTGCTTCGAACAGCCAATTTACACCTCCGCCTTAAAGGATAAAACTTCCATGGTTTTGAGTTATAAGTGCCATACTTTCGGGTCAAAACTCCCATGGTTACGGGTCGTAAGTGCCATAGTTTTGGGTCGTAACTCGGGGACTTTGGCTGCACCAAGACTGCAAGTCTACGAGACAACTAGACAACGAGTGGGGTAGCCGGTGGGGCTACGCAGGAATTATGGAATTACGGAATTATGGAACTACGGATAGGGCGAGTCGGCTCAAAGCTCAGTCTCTCTCTATACCCTCTATACTCAAAGCTCATTGCTAACTGTAGTCATGCGCTAGCCCTCCGTTGTCTGTTGTCCGTTGACTGTTGTCCCTAAAAAGTCTGCGAAGCGTTAGTGAAGTCCAATAAAACAACAATGAATATGGAATACGCAGAAATAAAAAGATATACAAAGAAAGAGTTGGTATTACTGTATTTTCCGGATAGCAGTCCCGAAACAGCCAATAAACATCTGATGAGATGGATAAAAAGGAACAAGCCTCTTATGCAAAAACTAGAAGCAATAAATTACAGACCCAACGAAAGATGGTTTACAAAACAGGAAGTAGAAATAATATTCCAATATATCGGTCCGCCGTAAGTTTTTCAGAGACTACGAGATTATAGCTTCGCCAGCCAACAAGACAACTAGCCGGGCGGCAGCTACTTGTAGTCTTGTAGACTCGTAGTCTGCGGAGCGAAAGCGAAGCCTCTCAAAGCTCTTAGTCTACGAAGCGGAATTAACCATTCTCGAAAATCTTTAGGAACGAAGACGGAAAGAGTTTCTTGAAATCGTTTTTATATGTATTAAACTCATCTTCGAGCAATTTTCGGTTTGAGAAAACAGTCTGTTTGATGCCAAGTTTATAACTCTCGACTATCATTTCGTGAATTTCTAAAAGAACATTGATTCGAATAATATCGTTATCATCCAGTGTATTATTTTAGGCACGGCTAAAAATGCCATTCCTAAATTTATAATCCCTGGCAAAAGTAACTCTTTTGTTGGGAAACCGTGAATCTAATTTCAACAAGAGAAACCTTGTCATTTCTTTCGATATGGTTGTTATTTCTTGAGAATTCATAATTATGAGAATTTTATTTCTAATTTTTGTTTGCGATAGCGTTTCGGCTAGGAATTTGTGCGGTTAGCTTTGCGGTAGCACAAAAGCGGAGAACAAGTTTTTCCGGTAAAAGATGGAGTACTTTTTTGCATGTATTTCAGTTGGGTTTGATACATATTTCTTATTGTTTTTCTGTTTCTATATTTGATCTTTCAAGATAATCATTTGCAATTTGAAAGGTTATACTATCAATATTATCATCATACAAATAATAGTTTCGATATAGAGATGTAAGTATTTCATACACATGATAACAAGCTGTTTTATAGTTATATTTATTTGCCATAACAATTGAAATTGGCAATATCGCATCACCTGCTCCATCATCTCTGAATCGAGTATAAATTGACAAATACATTTCAGTGTCACCGGTTGATAATATGTGACTAATTTTATCTATATGAGTAGTCGAATAACTATACTCTGACAAACATACTTCAACCGACGAGACATCTTGTTCTGAACTATGTGTTGAACATGATGTTAAGAGAATAATTGTCCAATATTGTAAAATTCTTTTTTTCATATTTCTTTATCTCCTTTTTTTATTTCCTTTTCTCCTATAGAAACACCATCTATATGCCCCTTGGGTATCGTTGAAATATCAACGTCGTGCCCCTTTGTTGACTCTCCAGGTATCCATGTAGAATCATAAGCAGCAACAACTTTACCATTTTGAAAAACAAGCCAATATCCAGGATCAGCTTCGTTTCTTTTCTTAGATTCTGTTTTTCCATATATGCCTATAAATCCTTTTTCTGAAAACCAAATTTGTCTAGATGGTGCTATAACCGTTATATTTTGATATTCTAATGATAAATTCATCGCCAAAGAATTATTACCTTTCCCTGTATTACAAGAAAACAGCACAACAGAAAATCCTTTCTTATGTTTTCCCAAATTCCACTTCGAATTATTGCGAAATACATTATCAAATTTTTGAGCACTATTTATTTCCCCTTCACTTTCTGGAACATTTTTGCCATTCCGAACTTCTCTCATGCAAGAAGAATTTCCATGAGCCATAATCTGAAATGCATTATCACGTTGCTTTATAAATTTACTGCCTTTATAAAAAACAGAATAGCTTTTATCTTCTAATGGAAACATAAAAATATCGGGATCTTCCCCATCAGGGTCCACCAACTTCACTGGGTTCCAAGCACAATAAGCATACGGCGACAAGCCAGGGTACTTATCCGCCATAGGATCCACGCTTAACCAACCGGTCAAAATATCCGAATCATAATACCTCGCTCCGAAATAGGAAAAGCCTGTCTCTGAGTCGCGTTCTTTCCCGGTAAAAGTGAAACGTTCTAAAGAGTAGTAAAGTCTCTTGACTTCAATAGTTTGTGTAGGGTTAAAGATAGGAATATTTTGGAAGTTTTTACCGAAAAACATAGCAGAAAGTTGCACATCATTGTGCATATCTCTATAATTGTTATATGATAAATTTTCTGCCATAACGTTGTGTTGTTTTGAGCCACAAAAGTAATAATTATTTCTAATATACAAAAGAAAAAATGTAACTTTGTTCACTAAAAGATATTATTTAACAATGCTAAAGTATTATAAATATGA
>JAGCLZ010000132.1 GCA_017646685.1 Bacteroidales bacterium
AATTTTATTTTTATCCTTTATGTGAAAAGGGATATCGCAATAAATCACTATCGGAAGAAGCAAAAGAATCAAATAGGCAAAAATCTAAAATACGAGCTCGAGTAGAACATGTATTTTGCTTTATAGAAGGAGCAATGCATGGCTTTAATGTACGATGTATTGGTATCAAACGAGTTACAGAGGCAATTTTTATGACATGTTTTACATACAATTTGTTTCGATTTGAACAGATTGCAAGACTTGGAATTAAATAAAGGCAACTTCTAAAAATTCCACGTTCTAGGAAATATTATCTATGGAATAAAAGAACTTTTGCATGCTTTACGTTTTTTGCCGAAACCTTTCTATTTCTTTTTGGGTCGCATAGCCCGCTATGATGGGTCAAAAGAAAGTAGAAATCTTCCTAAGAAAATTCCACAAATCACATGCAAAGCAATTTTTAGAAGTTGCCTTATTTTTTTCCAATACCATATTGGCATTCTCAACCCTGCGGTTTAGGCATCGAAACTACCATGCTTAGGGGACAAAACCATGGGAGTTTTGG
Source organism: Bacteroidales bacterium (assembly GCA_017646685.1). Classification (GTDB taxonomy): domain Bacteria; phylum Bacteroidota; class Bacteroidia; order Bacteroidales; family P3; genus HGM05376. Next base: position 545 of record JAGCLZ010000132.1, read on the forward strand.
GTCAAAAGTATGGCACTTTTGGGTGCTAAACCACATGGTTTTGGATGGGAAATATGGGAGTTCGGAAATCTATTATTCGGAGTAAAAAAAAGATAACTTGATAGTACTTCAAGTTATCTTTTTTTTGTTATGCTATGGATATGATTTACTTGTTCATAAACTTTATAGAGTGGCAGATACTTTCGGCCTGCATTAGGAAGTCGCGCTTAGGTTTGCGTGGCGAATATACATATCCTGTAAGCATTATCAGTTGCTTATTGTCGGGCGAAGTGAAGGTGTAGTTTACAAACGGACCTCCCATAAAGTCGCCTATCAGTCGCCACAAACCACGGGTTTCGATGCAATAGCGATCGTCGAGTTTTATTTGTTTAAACGTTGGTTCTACACGTCGTTCTATGGCCATATATGTGCCATCAAGTGGACCGGGAATATTGTATTTCATAGTAGTGTCGAGCTGATTTAGGATGTATTTTTCGCGAAATACTATAGAGTCGCGATAGGGTTGGGTGTATATAAGTATGCCAATGCTGTAGTCTTTGGCTTCCTTTCTAACCCATGCAAAGTTGTCCTTAAGTACCGATAGTTGGAACTCGTTTGATACCGTAATCCAAAAGCCGAAGTTTTGTTTCAATGCTCTAGAGATGTCGATATTTTCAAGTTTTTTCATTGTGTTTTTTATACGTAGGCGTTCGTAGTTGTATATTTCATCGGTTATTTGCGAGAAATGTTTGGTAAGTAGTGGGCGAAGTTCGCCTATATTGCTGATGGAGAATTGGAATACAACCTGCGGATACGACCATTCATCGCGACGGAAGAACACCTTGTTTTCGTTTTTGGAATTAATGTCGATTATTATCACATTGCGATGTTTTTTATACAAATCCGATTTGTTGAACAGCCCTGTGGATATGTTTACCACGTTAAATATTGGTTCGGGTTGGTTTAGGTTTTCTTGTGGTTGTTTAAAAAGCGAATCGATAAATTCTTTGGTTTCGCCGGAGTAGATATTTTCATTGGCTACCAAAAGTATTTCCAATGTCATTCCCGACGAACCCGGCTTTTGCGATTCCTTTGTGTCGTTTATCGAGCATGATGCAAATATAAATATACTTGCAATAATGGTTGTTATAATCTTTATGCTTCTCATAATGTGTGTTGTTGTCTATTAATTTGATTAATAATAAATTCAAACAATTGGTTGTTGTAAAAGTTCTTTGCAAAGGTACTACATTTATTTTGTTTTACCAACAAAAAGTGATATTTATACCCAAAATAGCAATCCTATGCAGATGATGATGCCAGTTGTTAGCAAGTTTATCAGGCAGAAACCCATAATATCTTTGGCGTTTAGTTTGGCTATTGCTAATGCCGGTATAGCCCAAAATGGTTGTATGAGGTTGGTCCAAGCGTCGCCCCATGCAATAGCCATTCCTGTTATGGCTGGGTCAACGCCAAGGTTGGCTCCGGCAGGGAACATGATAGGGGCTTGTACAGCCCATTGTCCACCACCCGATGGAATAAATATGTTTATCAAACCTGCCGATAGAAATGTGAGTAGGGGGAAGGTTTGTTGTGTGGACATATCTATGCAAGCGTTGCTTATAAGGTTGCCTAGACATATTCCAGATTGGCCGGTACCCATTATTATGCCCATTATTCCGGCATAAAATGGGAACTGCAAAAGTATTCCGGCAGCACTTGTTGATGATTTTGTAAAGGCTTTGACGTAGGCAATAGGTGTTTTGTGCAGAATGATACCAAGGAATAAAAACAGCATTATTACGGTGTTTAGTTCAAGGCCGTTGCCTCGTATAAATATGTGTATAAATAGATAACTGATGCCCAAAGCGGATATAACCCAACCTATTATTTTGCTGTTTTCCATACGCTCGGCCGGGGTTGTGGCATTGGAAGGCGTTGGAAGGGTAAGCTCTTCGTCTTTTAGTAGTTCGGGGGGTATTGCCACCACTTTGTCGCCTTTGGGGTGCATAATGGTGTTTACAATCGTAAGTACTACTATTATTGCTATTGTTATTATGATAGAGTTTGTGCTGAATATTGTTTCCGAAATAGGTATAGGCAATGTGAGGGCACCATGTGTAACGTTAGAAAGCGCTTGACTATCCGTGGCCATGGATAAAGGTATTGATCCCGAAAGTCCGGCGTGCCATACCACAAATCCGCTATAAGCCGATGATATAAGTAGGCGATAATCCACGCCGCGAAGTTTGCGAGCTATCTCTTTGGCAAAAATAGCTCCTACTATTAGTCCGAAACCCCAATTTATCCAACACGATATGGCTGATACAACAGATACTATGGCTATAGCCGCCGATGGAGTTTGGGGTATAGATGCCAATAATGATATACTTTTTTTTACGGCCGGTGCTTCGGCCAATGTGGAGCCACAAACCAGTACCAATGCCATTTGCATGGCAAATGATAGTAGCGACCATACACCGTTGCCCCAATGTTCGATGGCTTCGATAGGGGTTTGTTTGCATATAGGTATGGCTATAACAAATGCTAGAACGGTGAGTAGTATGGCAAAAATGAATGGTTCGGGGAGGTATTTTTGAACCATTTTTACGCAGGAGTTTATAATTTTGCGAAACATAAACTATCTATTGTTCAATGTTATGATATTTAATTATAAAATAAAAGCCGCATATAGCGGCTTTTATTATTTATATAAAGTGTATACTTATTAGCAAACACCTTGTTCAAGCATAGCTTGAGCAACTTTCATGAAACCAGCGATGTTAGCACCCTTAACGTAGTCTATTTTTCCGTCAGGTTGAGTACCATATTTAACGCAAGCTTCGTGGATGCTTTCCATGATGAAGTGTAATTTATCATCAACTTCTTTAGCGCTCCAGCTAATGTGAGCAGCATTTTGAGTCATTTCCAAACCAGAAGTAGCA
>JAGCLZ010000133.1 GCA_017646685.1 Bacteroidales bacterium
CATCATGATTTTGATATATTGTATCTTTAAATGTATTGCTGTAGGTGTAAATCTTGTTGATAAACATACCATAATCATCAGTTACAAACCTAAGAGTTTTGTCGGACACCGATATTAGCCACAGATTACCTTCGGCAATGGTATCTTCCGTGTGGCGGTTCCATTCGGTGCCGGTAAGCGATACGGTGGTTTCGTTTTCGGTGGTGGTGGTTGAAGGCTCGTTGCCGGCTTCTTTGGTGCATGAGTTCATAACTATCGTGCTTAATAGTGTCGTTATTATGAGTATAGTATCCCTAAACTTATTTCTTTTTTACTACAACACCTTTAATTGTAAGTACTGATTTTGTTGCATTTGTTGCATTGGAGTTTACGACTATCGTTTTCCTAAAAGAGCCTAACAAAGATGTGTTGTATTTTACAGTTATGGTTCCTGTTTTTCCGGGCATAATAGGCTCTTTGCTCACTTGCGGTGTGGTACATCCACACGATGATGATGCACTTGATATTACAAGGGGTGCGTTTCCGATATTCTTGTATGTAAAAGTACATTCACCATTACTGCCCTGAACTATAGTATCGTAATTGTAAACTACTTGCGAGAATTCTATTTTCGGTTCTTTTGTTGTTTGTGCTTGCAGCACTGTTATATTATATACTGCAACAAGCAGTAGTATTATTGTCTTATACATAGTTTTATTTATCTTCTTTAAATATTTTATTTATCCATTTGCTTACATCACCCGAAATATATTGGGTATAGCCTATAATTTTGTGATCTTTATTGAAAAGGAAGCAAGGAACAACCTTTTCCACAAAGACAACGATATATCCAATATATATTAACCGTATATATTCCGAATGATTGCAACTTAAAACCTTATATCCTATCCCTTTATATACATAGGTAGTTCATTCAACGAACTGAGTTTATAAAATGTCTTTTTGTCGGGCGAAATAAGAATTATTGTTGGAAATACATTCACTTTGAATACATTTGTAAAACCTTTTGAATGATAGATATATTGATTTAAGTTATAGTTTTCGATGTATCTTTTTACAGATTCGGTACTGCCCGATATTGGATTTATCATCAGAAAGTTTATTTTTTGTTCTTTCATATAGGTTAATCCTATTTCGGATGTGTTTTCAGAAAGAGTTTTCATAGTTTTAAAACAAGGCTTGCAGCCTGCAATCCAAAAATATATCAATGTCCACCCCTCTTGTTTGCGAATTGTAGTAGCGTTGTCATCAACTATTGATACTATTGGAAAATCAATAACGGTATCGTTTAGCACTTCTGTATCTACATTTAATCTTCTCCAACTTAAAGGTAAACTATCGGTAGTATTGTGTCGAGTGTAGTTTCTGTATGCATCTTGCTCAAAATTAAAAATAGAATCTATTATACTCCTATTGTCTTCAAATGTAATATTAATTTCTATTTTATACTCTTCCGATATTTTTTTTGCAATATTATTCGGATAATCCATCGGACGCTGTTGTATGTATTGCAATCGTTCTTCAACAGTATTATAATAGTATGTTATTGTATAAAAACATGGTATATCAAATTCACCCGTCGTATCGTTATAAGTATGAGAGGTAGTATCGTCACGAGAAAGCCCGACAAAAGGAATATTGTTTATCGTAGTATCGAACATTCTCGTAAAATTGATATTCAAACGTTTATCATACTGCGTAACATCATCTATGCCTAATAAACTATTTCTATTTATCAGTTCAAAAAACACATTTACCCTCTTTCTACATTTATTTCTGTAGTGCCATTCATCGCTGGCATGCTCATCTGATAAAATATTTTCATCACCGGCATTCATTCCTTTGGTAAGCTCAAGACTTTCTCTGTCTATACATTTGAAATAATCTTTTCTGAAAAGATAACTGCGATTATTGATGTGATTATCAACAATTGCAACCTCTTTCTTATTTCGGAATACTTTGTTTATGTGTTTCTCTGTTGTATGGTAATAAGAATTACTATCAACAATAACTCTGAATTCAAAATTCCTATATTCATTCTTCAATATCGGAATAAGAATTTTCTTTGTATAGAATTTATGAGCCTTGGTTTTGGGTTGTGAATACACTTCCGGACAAAAAGATAAATTTAAAATCACAAAGATAAATATATTCGCAACAAACAAGTTGCGAATATATTTTGTATGAGAATGATATATTGTTTTCATAGTGCTTAATTTACTAACCAACCAATAACTGTTAATCCCCAACCAATAACATCTTTCCATCCTATTTCTGGTTTATTAGCTACTACAGGAGCATCTATTTTTTTGCAAATTCCTTCAGGATTTTTGCATAGAGTACATGTTCCGTTTTTATACTCACATCCATCACAATTTGTTCCTTCACAAGTTATCATTCTCTCTGTAGAGCCATCAGGTCTTCTATCTGCATAATAAATTACAGAACCATCATTGTTTATATTCTTATCAAGAACTACAAAAGTATTATAGGAAACTCCCGTTTCGATATTGAAAATTGTATGTTTTAGAACCGCTACACTATCGATTTCAAATGGATAATTATCTCTGATAGACACATCTTCGAAAATATAATCATTTCCAAGTTCTGTTACTATTTTTTCGGTGATAAGAGTTCTGTACTCCTCTTTATCAAATAATAATGCAGGTTCTAAATATCCATTTTGCATAGTTCCTACAGGAATAACTTCCGGAATTTCAGCAGCATTTATCGACTTCGTTTCCATTGAATCAATTTTCGCTTTATCTTCTTTCTCGCAAGATGCAAAGAATACTGTTCCGGCTACCAATACTGTGGCTACTACTGCTAATATTGTTTTGTTTACTAGAGTCTTCATATTTAAGTCTCCTTTCTTTTTGTTACTATCCCACATCGAACAGCGATGTGTTTGTTTAATGAGGATAATATGATTAATAAATTAATTTTCTATATGGGCTCAGCACCCATTTTCCGATGTTTTCTAAATCCCTTCTATGTCATATCTTCAATCATTTATACTGTTTTACAACCGGTATAATCCAAAAATTATGCATTAATTTGTGCGAAGCATACAATAAATATTATTGTAGGACGTTTGTATAGCTTGTCAAGCTAAGGTGCTTTGTCGGGCAAGGGTGAAGCGTTTCGTGCTTTTGATTTTTTAGCTTCACTCCTTGCACTTGCACCTCTTTTTTGTCGTGGCCTTGCAGGTGTATTTCGCTTTACCATCATTGCAAGGCTTTTTATTTTCGTTTCATCGTTTCGTTCATTTTGCTTATAACTTCATTTACTTTGCATAGGCATCCTAAAAAAAAGAGCCTTTGCTTTACCTGCGTGGGGGATAAACCCTGTTTACCCTCGCCCACTTGTTTTCTACATTTTTCTTTTCTATTTTCGTGGTGCAAAGGTAATATGTTTTTCCAAACTGTGCAATGGTTAATAAGCGATATATTATAGTCATTTTCCGATATTTGTGCAAAAAAATGACAATTGCAATATTTTCCAAATATATATACAGGTTATATAAAAAACTATATTTCAACCTATTGAAATTGGTAATTAAGAGTAATCGAAATTTGACAATAAAAAGAAGCAAAAATCAGTGATTTTTCGCCAAAAAATGGTATTTTTTTTGTTTTTTTATTCCAAAGCGGTCATTTTCGACGTGTTTTTTCATTGTCATTTTTTGGCAAAAGAGTTTTTTTTGCCTTCATTTTGATTATTATTACACTGTTAGTTTGGTGATTATAGTTGTTGGTTTTTGAAAATAGTTGTCAATTTCCGATGTGAAAAATTTATCTATTGCTAGTTTAATATATTATTTGTACCTTTGCAAACAATAAGGTAATTAACATTCAGAAATATGAACGACAATAACGGTATATATTTTATTGATGAAAAGACAAGGGAAAAAATGAGGGTATTTGACATGGCCGGCAAAAATATCTTTACCAGCTACCTCACCCTTATAATGGATTTTTCGCCATACATAAGCCGGATTGTATTTGGCAAGACCTTAAAAAACACAGATTACCGCATTATATATGTAAAACAGGGCAGTGCCGTTATTATATTCAATTTAGTGGAATATGAGTTGAAACAGGGGTCGCTGGTATATCTAAACAAAAACAGCACTATAACCACCAAGTGGGTAAGTCCCGATTATAATCCTCTTACAGTAGGATTTGATACAGAAACAATAGCACAAAAATACACCGATTTGGCTTTTTGCGATAGCGTTTTTATCCAAACATCGGATAAGGATAGCGAGTCTATAGCAAGCTCTTTCTATCTACTTTACACCTTTGCAGAAAAATCCAGTCGTATGGATGCAGGTATGGAAGGAGTGCTGATGGCTATGCTTAATATTGTAAACAACTTAAAGAATGATGAAATTGAAAAATTTTCTAGCACAACAAAGATAGGAAATCGTATAGTAAAACTCTTCATGTTCTATTTGAACATAGAAAAATATCCCGAAAGGAATGTACAAAGCTATGCTGAGAAAATAAAAGTAAGCCCCGACCATTTGTCGAAAATTGTGAAGAAAGAGACCGGCTATTCGCCATCATATTGGATAGACCGACGCACCGTGCAAATAACACAGGTTATGCTGTGTGAAAATCCCAAAATGTCATTGGACGATATAGCCAAGATTTTACATTGTGGCTCAGATGCACAACTTATAAAGATATACAAGAGAGTAACCGGCGAAACTCCGGGCGAATATCGCAAAAAATACATACCTATTGGTTAATAAGGTTATTAGTTTTCACATATACCAAATCACTCACTTAATTTTTAATTTAATACCACATAGACCAACGCAACCCTGCGGATTGGACACCGAAAGTATGGCACTTAGGGGGCAAAACCATGGGAGTTACGGGTCAAAACTATGGCACTTACGGGTCGTAACCCGCAGGGTTTCGAACGGGAAGCTGTATGTAGGGCCGTTGCCTATGTGGTAGCCTCCCTTGTCGGGCATAGGCGTTTCGAAAACTGCTGTGGAGCGTTCCAAAAACTGCATCGGAGCGTATCTAAAACTTGTTTTGCTCGTTTTATAAACACGTTTCAAAGTTTGGAACAGCTGTTCCAAACTTTGGAATTACGAATTTCAAACTTTGAAATTGCAATTCCAAACTTTGAAATTCGTTTCACAAGCGTGCCTATGAGGTTTTATAATCGAGTTTACAAAGTTTTAGAGTCGGATATGTGAGGTTTATGCAACGTGTATGGCGGCAGGGTGTGCCGGGTTCCACAAAGTGAACCGTGGTGATATGGCAAAAGAGACAACAAAAACGCTGATGTTTCGGTTCTAAACAGAACCGGTAAACAACCCGAAGGTATGGCACACAAAAGTGCCATACCCGGAATATTGCAAGTATGGCACTTTGGGGCTGCAAGCTAGCGTATAGTAATAGCTACGAGGTGGAACAGCCTAGGTCAAATCATTTTGTAGAAACAGAGAAATCGGGATACAAAAGATACTTCTTTCTGATGGTCTTAAACTCGTCCAGCTGTGGCTGCCACGAGGCACGTATAGCCTCGTCGGGGGTGCCTGCCATTATTTGCTTTCGCAACTCGGCGGTACCCATAAGTTTTTCAAAGAAAGAGTTGAAAAACTTATCGCCTCCAACACATGCATACATAGCTCTGAGGTACGACAAATCGAGCTTTCTATTAGCAACAATCTCGAGTCCCCTACCTCTCAAATCCATACCTTTACATTGCTTACCGTTGTGCAATGGGTTTTGACTTGCACCTTTTATAGGTTTGGGCACAAATGAAAACACCTTTCCACCGGTACAACTATATTGTGGCGACCCTATCACTTCGAAAGGCATATCGGTTCCGCGGCCCACACTTACAGTGGTACCTTCGAAACAGCACAAACTTGGATATAGGTATATGGCATTGGGCGTTTTGAGGTTTGGCGATGGGGCTATAGGCAGGCGGTATAGGCTGTCGTGGGTATAATGCTGCATGGTTATAACCGTCATATTGCAGTTTATGCCCCCTTCCAACCAGCCTTCGGCATTTATCATAAGGGCGTATTCGCCTATGGTCATTCCATGAACTATAGGCACGGGGTGCATACCCACGAAGGAGCGATAGCTAAGGTCCAACACCGGTCCATCGACATAAAAACCATTTGGATTGGGCCTATCCAAGACCAAAAGCTGCAAGCCGTTTTCGGCCACAGCCTCCATCACATAGTGGAGGGTAGAGATATAGGTGTAAAACCTGGCACCTACATCCTGGATGTCGAATATAACTATGTCTATTCCCTCAAGCCTATCGGCGGTAGGTTTTTTGTTTTTGCCATAGAGCGAAAATATAGGCAGGCCGGTACTCACATCGGTTTCGTTGTCGACAGAAGCGCCTGCTTCGGCTTGCCCGCGAAAGCCATGCTCCGGACAAAATATGGATTTTATGTTTACCCCTCGTGCCAAAAGGGTATCGACCAAATGTGTGGTACCCACACACGATGTAGGATTGGCCACAACGGCAACCGACTTGCCTGCCAGCAAGGGCAAATACTCATCCATACGCTCGGTACCTACCTTTATGGATTGCGAAAACAGAGGCCTACACACAGCCAAGAGTAGCAACAACACAGCAAACTTAACTTTTATCATATTCGGATATATCATTTTAATATTTTGAATAATAACGCAAATAAATCCCAACCATTGTATGGAAATAAATATTTTGAATCAACCGCCCAATAATCCAATAAATTTTCGTACCTTTGCAAACCAAAATAAGACCGATAATTAAATAGAATAGTATAGTTATGATTTCTCTTTCACAACAACAGAAAATGCTGCAGAAGCTATCGCCCCAACAAATACAACTGATGCGTTTGTTGCAGGTACCTATAGTATCGCTCGAGCAAGCCATTAAAGAAGAAATCGAACGCAACCCCTTGCTGGAAGACGACGAAGACACCACCGAGAGCTTTGCATCCAACAATGAGGAAACAATATACGACGAAGAAAGCTATACGTACGAAGAGGAAAACGACTTTCCGGACCACTACGATGATGATGAGATGGACGACTACCGGATGTATAAAGAAAAGATAGATTCCGACACAAACCAAGAAGAAAGAAACATACTGTATGCATCAGAAGTATCGTTTCAGGACTATATAATAGAACAGTTCAACCTCAAAGAGACTACCGAAACCCAACATATAATTGGTTTGGAACTTATAGGTAACATCAACGTAAACGGCTATATGGAAAGGAACCTTACATCCATAGTAAACGACATTGCCTTTCGGCAAGGTATCTATGTATCGGAGAACGAAGTGCTGCCGGTGCTGAAAACAATACAGGCATTGGAGCCTGCCGGTGTGGGAGCACGCAACCTGCAGGAATGCCTATCCATACAGCTACACCGAAGCGAAGACCAATCGGCCGACACAAAAAACGCAATAAAAATAGTGGACAACCACTTTGAACTATTCAGCAAAAAGCATTACAACAAGATAGAACAAAAACTAAAAATATCGGGAGCCGAACTAAGCGCCGCCATAGACATCATTTCGAAACTAAATCCACGACCCGGCAACGGCTTTGCATGCCAATCAGACAACCCCGAATATATAATTCCCGACTTTGTTGTAACCGAAATAGATGGCAACCTTTCGGTTCAACAAACCAGAGACAAACCGTCGTTGAAAGTAAGCAAGTATTACACCAACATACTCAACGACATAAACAAATCTAAAAATCCCACAAAGGGCGAGAAAGAAACAGCGGCATTTATAAAGGAAAAAGCCGACGCCGCAAAATGGTTTATCGAAGCTATAGAACAACGCTACAAAACTTTGGATATTACGATGGCGGTGATAGTAAACTACCAACGGAAATATTTCCTAAGCGGAGACATCAACGACCTACGTCCCATGCGACTGAAAGATATAGCCGAAATGGCCAACTTTGACATATCCACAATATCAAGAGTGATAAGCCAAAAGTACATACAAACAGATTTTGGCACCTTCAGTTTGCGAAAGTTATTCTCTAAATCGCACATCGGCGATGATGGCAAAGACTCCGCCACCGAAACTATCAAAAGTGCAATGATAGAATGTATAAAAAACGAAGATAAATCGACTCCCCTTTCGGACGAAGAACTTACAAAACAGCTAAACCAAAAAGGCTTCAAACTTTCGCGACGCACCGTCACCAAGTATCGCGAACAAATGAAAATACCCGTACAACGACTGAGAAAAGAAATAGTAAGATAAATGAGAGAGAAACTAAAGATATTCGGCACTCGCCTATTGCAGTTTGTTTTTCACCCACTTTTAGTGGTGTGCTATGCTGCAATAATAGTTATCGAATGCAATGTTTTTCCGTTTGCCTTTCTCGAACACTCTGAAAAAGAACTACTGATATTCTCTTTTATGCTATTGCTGTTTATCTTTCCTATGCTGTTTATCATTGTACTTAACAAGCAAAATTATATCAAAACATACAGCAATTTTTCTACCCGCGACCTTACTATTGTACTTATAGTAATAACATTTGCGTATCTGACAACATATTACCTACTATCAGAAATGAATGCACCTACCATCATAAGGATGATTCCGACATTGGCAATGGCCAACATTGCCGGCATAGGAATCATAAACCCCAAAATAAAGGTTGATATATACACTTTGTCACTATCGGGGCTTTGCACCTACTTTGTTTTTGCCTCCACTACATACAACAGCAACCTGCTTACAGCCATAACAACAACAATACTTGCCCTAGGAATAGTAAACTACACATTTATAGAACAAGAAACAAGCTGCCTAAAATCGGCATTGACAAGCTGTGTGGCAGGCATAGCCATAACCGGAATAAGTATCTTTTTTTATAGTATAACAAAATAATGCACATACAAACCAGAGAGAAACATATAACACACATACCGCTAATATGCAAAATATCCATGATATTTGTTGCATATATATGCTTGGCCATACCCACAACAAACGCCCAGAACACGAAGGAAAAGATGTCGTACTACGACTCTCTGATACACAGCGAACTTTCGAAGCCGGCCAAACCCAAAAAGAAAGTAGTAGAAGATAGCGGCCAAAAAAACAAGAAAAACAAAAAAGGCAAGAAAAGTAAAAGCCACGAAAAACAATCACATACCAAAAAGCAGAACATACAAGTCGATTCGATAATCGAAAACGAAAGCCAGATAATAGACAAAGTATTTCTCGAAGAGAAAGCGACGGCCGAAAACAGCCACGGCGAATTTCCATCGCCCATATGGTATGGCAAAGATTTTTCCGATTCGCGAGTTCGCAAACATAACCATACCACCCTGGATTCGCTGCCCGACGAAATAAGAATACAGCTTGTAAAAGACAGCGACGACTTCTGTTTTCCAATAAAAAATATCATCACCTCGCCCTACGGCTGGCGCGAACGGTGGAACAGACCACACAGAGGAGTAGATATAGCCCTACGCACTGGCGACAAAATATACTGTTGCTTTGATGGAATAGTGCGTATAGCACGGCCACTGGGTGCCTATGGCAACCTGGTGGTGGTACGCCACTACAATGGATTGGAAACAATTTATGGTCACCTATCGAAGATATATGTAAAACCCAAACAAAAGGTAACAGCCGGAACAGTACTTGGGCTGGGAGGTAGCACCGGCCGTTCTACAGGTCCTCATCTACATTTCGAAGTACGATTCCAATACGAAGCTTTTGACCCAGAATGGATATTAGACTTCAAAAACTACAGTCTACGCACCAAAAAGCTATATCTGGATAAAACATATTTTGGCATAAAGAAACCAAAAAACAAAAAAGAACATGCCATATACAAAGCCGATGAAAGCATAATAAAAGAAGAAGAGGTAGAAAGCACAGCCCCTCAAATCAAATACAAAGAACCACAATACCATACAGCCAAAAAAGGCGACACTTGGGAAAAACTATCAGCAAAATACAAAATATCGGTAAAACGATTGAAACGATTAAATTCGGCCAAAGGCGATTATATAAAACCTGGAACACAAATAAGACTTAACTAATATATAAATAACCACTTATGACAACAAAGAAAACAAACCTCTCGGTATATAACCCCGATATGATACCATCGGGCAAAGATTTAAGAATAGGAATAGTAGTATCTGAATGGAACACTACAATAACCAACAGTCTGCTGGAAGGAGCCTACTCTACACTTGTAAAGCACGGAGTAGCCGACGAAAATATAACAGTAGAACATGTACCCGGCAGTTTTGAGCTGCCCACCGGAGCCAAATTCATGTTCAAATATGGCAAATACGATGCCGTAATATGCCTTGGCTGTGTGATACAAGGCGAAACACGCCACTTTGACTTTATTTGCGATGCCGTGGCCAACGCTATTGCACAATTGGCAATGGACGAAAACAGACCGGTAATATTTGGAGTACTTACAACAAACGATATGCAACAAGCCATAGACCGCTCCGGCGGAAAACATGGCAACAAGGGTGTAGAAGCTGCAATAACAGCTCTAAAGATGGCAGATATGAGAATTCGAATGAAAAAATCAACCTCAAAATAAACACAAATGAGTGCTCGAATAGTATTTATGGGTACCCCCGACTTTGCTGTGGCATCGCTTGATGCTTTGCATAAAGCCGGACACAACATTGTTGGGGTAGTAACCGTTCCGGACAAACCCTCCGGAAGAGGACAAAAAATAAACTACTCGCCGGTGAAAGAATATGCTTTGGCCAACAACCTAAACATACTACAACCGGAAAAACTAAGAGACGAAACATTCCTTTCGGAACTAAGAGAACTGAACGCCGATCTGTTTGTAGTGGTTGCATTCCGAATGCTACCAAAAGTAGTATGGGATATGCCCCGATTGGGCACTTTCAACCTACATGCATCACTACTGCCACAGTACAGAGGTGCCGCACCAATCAATTGGGCTATAATAAACGGCGAAACAACAACGGGTGTAACAACCTTTTTGCTAAACGAAAAAATAGACGAAGGAAAAATACTACTACAAGAAAGCATAGCAATAGGCCAATCAGACACCGCCGAAACCATCCACGACAAACTTGCCGATATAGGAAAAAAACTTGTAATAAAAACAGTGGAAGGTCTTGTGCAAAACAATTTGTGCCCAACAGCTCAACCCAACGATAGCATTGAACTTAAACCGGCACCCAAGATATTCAAAACCGACTGCGCAATAGATTGGTCCAAGAATGGCCGCGACATTGTAAACTTTGTAAGGGGACTATCGCCATACCCGGCTGCTACAATGGCTTTGAAAGACTCTAAAGACACATTACTCTCATTCAAAGTATTTGAAGTAAGCTTTGAACAAGCCGAAAATGTCGAACCTTTCAAAGTATATACCGACCAAAAAGAATACCTAAAAATAGGTATTTCGGATGGATACATATATATAAAAGTATTGCAACTTAGTGGAAAACGCAAAAATAATATAGACGAATTTCTACGGGGCAACAATGTAACCGATTGTATACTACTACATTAAAACATACTGCTAGATATAGACTAAAAAAATATTTAATTAATTCGCTTTTTTAAGTTTTATATCAAATAATTTTAGTACCTTTGCACTGTGTTAAGAAATTAATTATCTAATATAAAATTGATTAGTCATGAACAAAAACGAATTAATTAGTGCAATAGCAGAAAACGCCGGATTAACAAAAGCAGATGCAAAAAAAGCATTGGACGGCTTTATCAATGTTACAACTGACACATTGAAAAATGGAGAAAAAATAGCTCTTATCGGATTCGGAACATTTGATGTTGTAGAAAGACAAGCCAGAGTTGGATTAAACCCCAAAACAAAAGAAAAAATCCAAATCCCTGCAAAGAAAGTTATAAAATTCAAACCCGGTGCTGATTTGAAATAATAATTAAGGAATCAAAAAAAAGCGATGATATTACCTTTTGTAATATCATCGCTTTGCTTTTATAACTTATCCCTTTATCTTATCAAGGTCAAAGTTCCTTTTTGTTGTATAACCTTGTCGGTTTCTATTCTTCTATAGTGTACAACCCAAACATATACTCCTTGTTTACATTTTCTACCTTCGAACGTTCCGTCCCATCCGCTCTCTTTATTGTCGGTATAGAACAATTGGTTGCCGGCTCGGTCATAGATATACAGGCTATAGTCGCGTATATCGTTGCCGGTATAGGAACGGAATATATTATTGTCCGATTTATCAGGGGTGAACGCATTGGGCAACCACACTGAGAATACTGAAACTGACATTGCTATAGTTGTGTCGGATTCACATCCCAAATCGTTGGCTGTACGCATGGTGATATACACCGAATCGGCTGTCAAATCTTTAAACTCGTAAGTAACGCTACGTTCTGTGGACTTGTTGCCATCGTGGAAATTCCATTCGGTCCAGGTGCTTCCTTCTGATATATCTGTAAAGGTTACAAATGGG
>JAGCLZ010000134.1 GCA_017646685.1 Bacteroidales bacterium
CCTTCGGGCAATTCAATAAAAAGACCGGTTTTGATCAACGCCCGTTCCAATGGTTTAAGAGTTACACTACCATCCGGTAGAAAAGCCTTGATATCCATACCTGCCGATAATGCCGTTTCGTATTGGGGCAAGTTATGATGAGATTTATTTATTATCTTTATCTTCATAATATTCTATCTTAAAAAAGGTTTTAATAACACCGTCAGTATCACTAAAACCTTTTGATTTATCAACACATTATTTACTTACGAATCAGCACTTCGTCTATCATTCCGTATTCTTTTGCCTCCATAGCAGTCATCCAGTAATCGCGGTCAGCATCTTCCCAAATCTTTTCGTAAGTTTGTCCCGAATGATGAGCAATGATGTCGTAGAGTTCTTTTTTCAATTTTCCTATCTCTCGAGCAGTAATTTCTATATCACTAGCCTGACCTTCGGCACCTCCCATAGGTTGGTGGATAAGCACTCTCGAATGGGGCAATGCAGTACGCTTGCCTTCCTTGCCGGCACACAACAACACCGATGCCATCGAAGCGGCCAAACCTGTGCATATTGTAGCTACATCGGGGTTTATATACTGCATAGTATCATATATTCCCAACCCGGCATATACCGAACCTCCCGGAGAATTGATATATATTTGGATATCCTTGGTGCTATCTACCGACTCCAAAAACAATAGTTGTGCTTGTATAACGTTTGAAACAGTATCGTCAATAGGAACACCCAAAAATATAATTCTATCCATCATCAATCTAGAAAACACATCCATCTGTGCAACATTGAGCTGACGTTCCTCTATAATTGTAGGATTCAAATAATTTGTGGTTATTGATGTATATTTATCAAATGTTGTGCTACTTATACCCTTATGCTTTATCGCATATTTACGAAATTCGTTTTGCATAATATTCTTGTTTATGAGTTGTTGTTTTATTCTATAATTAAATTATAAGTTGTTTCAGTAAAACAAAGGTTTAGTTTATTGGTTTTTTCTATTTATCCAACAAATTGGGCCTACGTTGCTTTGTTCGTTCTATTGATTGTTCATACCGCCATTGATCTATCTTGGCATGATTGCCGGACAACAATATATCCGGCACTTTCCACCCTTTGAAATCGACCGGACGCGTATATACCGGTGGCGATATAAGATTATTTTGAAAAGAATCGGACAATGCTGAAGTCTCGTCATTAAGCACTCCGGGTATTAGTCGGATAAAAGAGTCGGATATTACGGCCGCTGCCAATTCACCTCCCGTAAGAACATAATCGCCAATAGACAACTCCAACGTAACAAAATGTTCTCTAATCCTCTCGTCGATACCTTTATAGTGGCCACAAAGAATCATTATATTCTCCATCATCGACAATCTGTTGGACCGACTCTGGCTAAGCAATTCCCCATCAGGAGCTGTATATATTATTTCGTCGTACTTTCGTTCTTTCTGTAAGCCCTCTATGCAAAGAGCTACCGGTTCGATACCTATAACCATTCCGGCGCCACCGCCATAGGCATAATCATCAACGCTACCATAATTATTCTGCGAATAATCATGCAAATCGTGAAAATGAACATCTACAAGCTGCTTATTTTGTGCCCTTTTCAGTATCGACTCTTCAAAGAACGACGACAACATTTTAGGGAACAAGGTAATAATATCCAATCTCATAATCTTCGATTTAGAAACAGATTATCTCAACTTCAATCTTTGTCCCGGGCGGATAATACTTGTTTTCCTCAATCCATTTAAGCGACAAAGTTTATTGACCGTAGTTCCGTTTCTACGAGCAATTGATCCCAATGTATCTCCCCTACGCACCTTATAGTATTTCGAGCCACCACCGCCACCGGCATACTGATTATTTGCCGTTTTTTTCTGACGGAAACATGAGGCTGTAAGTTGCAGTGTATCGCTTTTTAATTTGTGAGCGCCTTCGGCAAAGTCAATAATAACATCCGGATTTATGGCAGCACCCAAATAACGTGTTTCGAAATGCAAATGACTTCCATACGAACGACCTGTGTTTCCGGCCAATCCTATTTGATCGCCAGCTTTTAATTCTTGTCCGCACGATACTTGTATTTTCGACAAATGTGCGTAATAGGTTTCTAATCCATTGTCATGACGGATTACTACAAGATTTCCATACGATTTATTCCATTTAGCCACACGCACCGTACCGTCGAATGTGGAATATATAGGCGTACCGGTAGGCATAGCCAAATCTATTCCATAATGAAACCGCCGACGGCGTGGACCAAATCTAGAACTTACCCTATAGCTTTCGGCAGGATGTGCATACCTCTGATTTTTTGCAGGATTAACCAATGCTATAGGAGTAGTATCTTTTTTATTTGAAAAATCTACTTTGGGATAGTGTATAGTGTTATTATCAAAACTTGCATATAGTATATCTTCCTCGTTTTCGGCACCTTCATCTTCCAAATAAGACTCTGAATAATTATATACTACAGTATCGGAATTCAACATACGGAACAATGTTTCTTCCAAAACCACTGTTTCGATAGTATCTGTCTCTTCAAAAATAGTTTCCAATGTGTCCAATCTGTATGATTTATTTTGAACTTGAGCCAATCCAACATTCTCCAAACAACAGACCAAAAACAATGTTATAAATATTTTTCTGTATCGCATTACAATTTTTTTATTCATATTTTCTTATTCATATCTTCTTATTAATATTTTATTGTCATGCCCGACAATTTACACTTTCATTATGTCCCTCATAAAACATACAGCCTCAAGAAACATATAAATGAAAGAATTTGCAAAGATACAACTTTTTATTGAAATAACAAAATGATGGAGCCACAATAATTTTATTGCAACTCCATCATATCAAGATAAAAAACTATTTATCACTATTTTATACGTTCAGAATATTCGCCTGTACGAGTATCTACTTTTATACGTTCACCTTGTTCAATAAACAATGGGATACGCACTTTTGCTCCTGTATCTACAATAGCATCTTTCATTGCATTTGTAGCAGTGTTTCCTTTTACACCGGGTTCGGTATAAGTAACTGTCATTTCCACAAACGGAGGAAGCTCGCACAATAGAGGAGTTTCGTTATCGGCATGAACAGTCATTTCCACGTATTGATTTTCTTTCAAAAATTGTGGTGCATTGATAAGTTCTTCTTGAATAGCTATTTGTTCGAAAGTTTCGGTGTGCATAAAATTGTACCCCATATCATCTTTGTACAAGAATGTATAAGGACGTCTTTCCACGCGCACTACATCAATTTTTGCTCCCGAAGGGAATGTATTTTCAAGCATACGACCGGTTTTTACGTTACGCATTTTTGTACGAACGAAAGCAGCACCCTTACCGGGTTTTACATGCAAAAATTCTACTATTGAATAAATGTCGTTGTTAAATACTATACAAAGTCCGTTTTTAATATCTGCAGTTGTTGCCATATTACATTAATTATTATATTTAGTTTTTAATTATTTTCGGTTTTTCCTTTGGTCATATCTTCCAATACCGTTGTAAGCCTGCGCATATCGTCTTTCAACTCTTGATTTTCATTTTGCAGCACCACACATTTGGATCTCTCCGACATATAGCGAAAAGCTATGGCCAATATCAAGCCCAACATAGACAACATGGTGTTTTTCAAAATAAAAGCCACCAAACATGTAGCCACCAACATCAGCCACGAAAGGTATAAATAGAGCTTAATAAGATATTCTTTCTTCATGTTTATCATTTAATTTTGAGTTTGCAAAGATACATATATTTTAGAAATCTTGCAAGAAAGTGAATGTTTTTTTATCATTTGTATATACCAAAACTCAATACATCTTTGCAAAGATAAATAAAATTTATATCATCCGACAATTTAAATCCCGCCCCATCGAATAACGACAAATCGATTATTAGGTTTGAAATTGTCAACGTTTTCAATACAAAATTATGGACGAAATCGCTATTGGCAACAGAAAAAAACAGACAATTTTTCACACCCGGGTTTCATCATTACGACGGTATACCACCAAATGTTTCATACCCGGGTGTGAAACATTTGGCGGTATACCGTGAATTTTGCAATGGATATTTATGCATTGCATAGGGGCGTATGCGATACGCCCCTACAATTATCCGACCCATATCCGTACGGGCGTATCGTATACGCCCCATCACATACACCAAAAATATTACATTATTACAACATTACATGTAATATTTTTTGGTTAGGCAATTTCTATTTGCGAATAACCTTGCGTATAGCCACGCCTTCGGGCAGTGTTATGCGTATGGTGTAATAGCCTTTGGTTATTTTGGATAGGTCTAGTA
>JAGCLZ010000135.1 GCA_017646685.1 Bacteroidales bacterium
CTTTCGACGTGAAGGAAGGCGACAGCATGTACCTTGCTCCCGAAAAACAAGTGGTGCTTTGGTAAATACCAACGGTATAAAATTATATACACTAATATACAGCGAAGGCCTAATTACTTGCGGCCTTCGCTTTTTCTTTTTTGAATAACCCAAAGCAAGGGGACAAGCCTCCACCACCCGAAAATTACTGTACCCGAAACCGATTGGCATCCACTGCGAAGAGGATTTGCCCCCACTGCAAAGAGGGGTCATGGCCGTATGGCAGTCGGCGATTGGCTGGATAGCACCGCAATGGCAGTTCCCTACCACAAAACTACCAGCAAAATAACAGATGTACATTATATATATAGGTATAATTTAATTGGAGGCCAAAGGTAATATTTACGAGAAAAACACGTTGTGTGGAGGTAGAATTATTATCGGCAAGTATGCAAATCACGACAGGCCGATAACCAGACATGAAACAACGGAATTTGGAAAAACAAATTGCTTTATTGAACACTTGAGACTTATGGATACAAAAAAACAATTTCTGATATATCGCTCATCGGCAGGCTCGGGCAAAACATTCACCTTGGTGAAAGAATATCTTACACTGGCATTACCCAACGCCTCGTTTAAAGACATTTTGGCTGTAACGTTTACAAACTCGGCCGTCAACGAAATGAAAGCCCGCATATTGGAAGAGCTATCGAAAATGAGGAAGACCAATACCGTAGAGGGCAATGACATGATGGCCATGCTATGCGAACGCTTAGGCTACGATGCTAAAACACTATCGGAAAAAGCCCAAAAGCTTGAAGCCAAGATATTGCACAACTATTCGGACTTTGCAATATGCACCATCGACAGCTTTGTGCAAAACACCATACGCCCTTTTGCCCATGATTTAAACATCCCTCTGAACTACGAAATACACCTCGAAAACAAAAAGATAAAAGAAGAGTCGGTGCGACAATTGTTTTCCGAAATAGGCCATGATGAAAAGTTTACACGAATAGTTCTATCGTACCTCGAATCGCAAATAGACAACGAGAAAGCATGGAATATAGAACAAAAACTTATTGAATATTCTAACGAAATATTCAAAGAAAACTCTCCCTCCAACCTTAAAAAATTGGGCAGCCGAACTACCGAGGATTACCTTGAGTTCCACAAAACGCTATCCATCAAAAACAAGAATGAGAAAGAGAGAATAAAAAAGATTGGCCTCGAAGCCTTGACAATGATAGAAGGCCAAGGCCTTACACAAGACGACTTCCACCAAAAGTCGAAGGGTGTATATGCTTATTTCAAAAAGATAAGCAATGGCGAAATAAAGGAAATGGGCAACCCCGTACAAGACTTTATAGAAGATGAGAATTGCAGATCAAACACAAAGACTTCCAAACAGAACAAAGAGATAATAGAAAACCTTTCGGGACAAATAATCGATTACCTTAAGGAGATCGAAAGCATTATCTCAAAGTACAAGAGTCGCGAACTCATACTCGAGAACTTATATGCCATGGCACTACTGAACGCCATAGCCAAATTTATAAACAACTATTCGACCGACAATGGCATTTTACACATATCAGAATTTACCAAACGCTTGGCCGATGTGGTGTTTAGCGAGTCAGTACCTTTTATATACGAACGAATAGGAGAAAGATACAAACATTTTCTTATTGACGAATTTCAAGACACATCAGTGCTTCAATGGCAAATTCTTCTACCACTTTTTGAAAATACACTTTCTACCAACGAAGATGCCTTTACATTGGTTGTTGGCGATGCCAAACAGGCAATATACAGATTTCGACAAGGCGAAGTAGAACAGTTTGTAAAACTACCCGATATATATGTTCCGGCAGAGAAGGAAGATATGCAATCTATGCTGGAATCAAGAGGGAGAGTCCTAAAAGCCAGCGGACGGATTGACAACCTTACAGTTAACTATCGCACAGCCGAAAGTGTTGTTCGGTTTAACAACACTTTCTTTGAAGGACTGATGGAAAACGACATGGTACGAGACAACAAACGAGTAACCGACATATATATAGGCTCGAACAACACAAATGAGAGAGCAGCTGTTATTCAAGACTTCAGCCCTAAGAAGAAAGGCGGTTTTGTGTCTATAAAATTTGTAAACACAGAAAAGGATGACACTCGTTGCAAAGAGGATAACATATGCGAAGAAATATACCAAACAATCATCGATCAAGTAGAAAATAAAGGATATGAATATAAAGATATAACAATACTTGCCCGAAAAGCGAAAGAACTTTTAAAAATATCATCGTATCTATCATCAAAGAACATAAATGTTTTATCGTCTGAATCTTTTCTTTTGATGAAAAACCCCGAAGTATTGTTTTTGGTTTCTCTTCTGCAAGTACTTAATAAGCCAAACGATGCCGTTTCCATTTTGAATGTTTTAGACTATTTGCAAAAACATTCAAGTTGTGGCTCGCATGAATTATATAATTCATATTTTATAAGCGATATAAGAAATCAGTCGTTATTTAGTTTTCTAAAGAACAATGGTTATGAACTGAATTTCGACGAAGCAGAATTGCTATCCATGACATTGTATGACTGTTGCGAAACTCTGATTCGGGAATTTTCGCTCTACAACGAAAGCAAAGAATTTGTAACATCATTTTTAAACAAAGTGTCTGACTATTCAACCAAAAACAGACAAAATCTTTCAGAATTTTTAGACTATATTTCGGAAAATGGAGAAAAGCTATCACTAAAGGTTTCATCAACACAAAATGCTGTAAACCTCATGACCATACATAAGTCGAAAGGACTGGAATTTCCAATAGTTATATGTCCGGTTTTTGGTTCGTCCTCAAAATCGGGCGATAAGATATGGGTAGAATTGGAAGAAAAAGAATATATGATACCCATAGGATGGGTAACGTATAAAGATGATATGAGCAAAACAGATTTTAATGAATATTATCTTGACGAAAAAAAGAAGAAACAATTGGATGAAATAAATATTCTATATGTAGCATTCACCCGACCCAAAGAAAAATTATTCGTTGTGGCACAAAGCCGAAATAAACAAACCACTAAAACAGAGAGCATACAATATTATTTAGAGCAATTTATTGGCAACACAGATGAATATTTCATTGGCGATGATACCGAAAAAATCAAACGACCTAAAGAAGATAATGATACAAATAATAACAGCATATACATAACGTCATTGCTATCCGAAAAATCAACAATATCAATATCGCCCGAAAAAACATCGGCAATAGAAGAAGGTATATTGATACACGATATATTTTCAAACATCTATTCGAATAAAGATATTGAGAAAGTTATTGAGAAATTCAAAATAAAAATGGGATTGGATGAAGAATATTCCAAAACATTACAAAAACGAGTAGAAAAAATAGTATATGATGAAAATTACGCCAAATATTTCGATCCACAATACTTTGTAAAAACAGAATGCGACATATTGTATCATCATGGAAAAACATCCGACAATCCAACAATAGAGCGTCCGGACAGAATAATTTTCTCCAATAACGAAACATGGGTAGTTGATTTTAAAACCGGAGTACCTATGACAAATTATCAAGAACAAATAAATAGATATGTTGAAATAATAAGCGATATGGGATACCCAAATGTTAGTGGAGAAGTGATTTATTGTTAGCTTCAAAAGTTCTCAAAAAAAGGAAAAAAGAAAATTATTTTCGTGAAAATGAGATGTTTTTGAGCCGAGAAAAAATCGTTTTATGATTTTTTAATAATAATTTTGACAAACACAAGTACTTGATAATTAGATATTAAAATCATAAATAAATCATCTAATTTATATAATAAAAATGCTAGACATTCAGGTTTTTACACATAAAGAATTGATTTATAGTAGCATTCATTTTACAAAACTGATAGATTATTGAAATAACCTGACAAAGATTATGATACAGCAATTCATTTTTTTTTCATATCTTTGCAAACTCAAATGAATTGAAAATTAATAGTAATAATAACAATAAAAATAATAAGAGAAATGACAAAAGCAGAAATCGTAGCAGATATAGCTGCAAAGACTGGAATTGAAAAAGTTGCTATACAAGCAACTATTGAATCTTTCATGGATGTTATAAAAGATTCATTGGCTAATGGTGATAATGTTTATTTGCGTGGATTCGGTAGTTTTATCGTAAAGAAAAGAGCAGAAAAAACCGGTAGAAACATTTCTAAAAATGAAACAATAATTATACCGGCACATAATATTCCTGCTTTCAAACCAGCAAAAACTTTTGTTCAAGAAGTAAAAAGTAATGTAAAATAAATAAAACGAATATTTTAAAATGCCAAGCGGAAAAAAGAGAAAAGGTCACAAGATGGCGACCCACAAACGTAAAAAACGTTTGCGTAAGAATAGACATAAGAAGAAATAATTTTCTATCTTATTAGGTTTAAACAGATTACACAATGAGAATTATTCGTTGTGTAATTTGTTTTTTAGTGGAGTTTCTTTCAGTTAACAAAGGAGCTCGTGATAATTTAGTAATATTAATGTGTCCACAATGAGTAAGGAATTAATAATCGCATCGTCAGAGTCGGAAGTTGAAATAGCGTTGGTAGAGGATAAACAATTGGTGGAGCTACATAAAGAGAAGAAAAATCATCAACATGTAGTAGGGGATGCCTATTTGGGCCGTGTAAAAAAAATAATGCCCGGGCTAAATGCTGTATTTGTTGATGTTGCTCACGAAAAAGAAGCCTTCTTACATTATCTTGATTTAGGACCTCAATATTATTCGGTCAATAAATACATGCGTTTAGCAATGAATGGCGATCCTAATGTCATGACACTCAAAAACTTCAAAATTGAACCTAATATTGAGAAAACCGGCAAGATTTCCAATGTTCTGAAAAGTGGACAATTTATTCTTGTACAAATTGCAAAAGAACCTATATCTACCAAAGGACCTAAAGTAACATCAGATATTTCTTTTGCAGGCCATTATTTAGTGTTGGTACCATTCTCAAACAGAATTTCCATTTCTCAAAAAATAAAAAGCGTTGAGGAGCGGAATCGTTTGCGAAGACTTATACAAAGTATTCGTCCGGAAAACTTTGGAATTATTGTTCGCACCAATGCCGAAGGTAGAAGTGTGGCAGAATTAGATAGTGATTTGCGAACATTGTTGGAATCGTGGCAAACAATGACAATAAATTTGAAGAAAGCCACTTTTCCACAAAAACTAGTATCGGAACTTAACAAAACATCTGTACTACTACGAGATGTACTTACCGATGATTTTAATAGTATATATGTCGACAATTTAGACATGTATAACGAGGTAAAGAGTTATATCAAATCAATAGTTCCCGAAAAAGCTGATATAGTAAAACACTATAAATTATCTACACCAATATTTGAACAATTTGGCATTCAAAAACAAATAAGAAGTTCTTTTGGTCGTATTGTATCAATTCGCTCGGGAGTATATCTGATTATAGAACACACCGAAGCATTACATGTTATTGATGTAAATAGTGGCAATCATATAAAAGCCGGCGAAGGACAAGAAGATACTGCATTGCAAGTAAACATGGAATCAGCAGTTGAAATAGCCCGACAATTGCGTTTGCGCGATATGGGAGGCATAATCATTGTCGATTTCATTGACATGCAACTACCCGAACACCGTACTCTATTATACAAAAAAATGGTAGAAGAAATGGCCAAAGACAAAGCTAGACACACAGTATTGCCCCCTAGCAAATTTGGTTTGATACAAATAACAAGACAGCGTGTGCGCCCGGTTGTTGATGTAGATGTACAAGAAAGATGTCCTCTATGTGATGGAACAGGAAATATAAAATCTAGTCTTGCAATTATTGATGAGATAGAATCTAATATAAAATATTTGCTTACCGTTCAAAATGAAAAACACATAACATTGGTTGCTCATCCATATATATATGCCTACCTAACCAAAGGATTGCAATCAAAACAAATTAAATGGTTTTGGACTTATAAGAAATGGGTAAAAATACAACCTTCGGAAACATACAACCTATTAGAATATGTTTTCTTGAATAAAGGTGGAGACGAAATTACTCTATAACCAAAGTCAAATCAACTCCCCAAATAAAACAAAAAGAGGATTTCAAATTTCTTGAAGTCCTCTTTTTCCTTTAAAGGCTATCTTTTCTTTTTGGCGCCAAAGAAAATTAAACTCTATCGTTCGTCAGAAACTGTTAGTTTCTTTCTGCCTTTTTTTCTACGAGCAGCTAAAACTTTACGGCCATTTGCTGTCGACATTCTTTGACGAAAACCGTGCTTATTAGCTCTCTTTCTGCGTGATGGTTGAAATGTTCTCTTCATTTTTCTCTAATTTTTGAAGTTGCAAAATTACAAAAAAAAAATGATATAGCAAACTATAAACAAAAAAACTTTTCTTTTTTTCATATAATGATACAAAAAAACATTTCAAAACTTTTGATTATCAATCCATTTTGATTATTATTACTTTTTTATTTTGCCAAATAGAAAAAAAAATGTACTTTTGCAATCTGAAAAGATGATATTTTATTCACAACTGAAACTCTGTAAAACATGGAAAAAGACATTTTTTGCCGTCATATACAAAACCCAAGAAGATACACTTTATCGAACAAATTAGATATTCAATCGGAAAAAACAAAGTATCCATATTGTTCGATATTGCAGATTTTGGATTTGATGAGTGACAAGGCCGTAAGTATATATAATTGGAGAGAACGTTTTTTTGATCGTGTTGCGATCCGTTCGTTAGACAACGATCTACTCGAGAGTTTACTTGCAGATGTGCAAGAAACAAAAATCATAACCGAAGAAGATAAGCGTTTGAAGAAACAAATCGAAAAAGCAAAGAAAAAAGAATACGGCGAAGTTTCGGACGAAGATTTCGATGTAATCGAAGCCATAAATTCATATCAAGACGTTTTATCATTCAAAACTGCTCCAAAAAGCGTAATAATTGAGAAATTTTTGGAATCAGAAGGCAATAAAAATCAAAAAAATCAATCGAATGAGGCTCTTTCCATTGATGAATTAAGCAAAAAAAGTATTTCCGAAAAAGACGAGGTAGTTACTGAAACTCTTGCACTTATATTTGAAAAACAAGGCAAGATAGATAAGGCTGTGGATACATATAACAAATTAATAGCAAAATATCCCGAAAAAAAGAGTATCTTTGCAAATCGAATTGAAGAGCTGAATAACAAACTAGAAAATAAATAAAATAAAATAATAAACGAGATGTTGTACAAAGTAATTGTAATTTTTATTTTGCTAACTTGTGTTTTGTTGGCACTTATAGTTTTAATTCAAAATTCAAAAGGTGGTGGTTTGGCTGCGAATTTCTCATCTCAAAATCAGATAATGGGTGTTCGTAAGACTGCTGACTTTTTGGAAAAAGCAACATGGGTTTTGGCTGTTATATTGGTGGTATTGAGTTTGGCTGCTACTGTTGCCATTCCTCGTGGTGCCAATGTTAACGAAGACGGTGGATTGAAAACAGAAGTATCAACAGACAATGTTTCAGTTCCTGTAAGTGCAGTACCTATGCCTCAAACACAACCTGCAACACAAGAATAAAGCAAGATTTGATTGAAGATAAAATTTTCAATGGAACAATAAGAAAACGATTTGTTCGGCATGCCTGAACAAGTCGTTTTTTTCTTATATATACCCAATTGATAAGCTATGTCGACAATAGGAGAACAAGTAAAACAGATGATATTTTCGAGGTTTGCCCACGAACCTACCCCGGGACAACAAGAGGCTTGCAAGAAGTTGATTGATTTTTTGTACGACCACAATCCTATGTCGGCATTTATGCTTAAAGGCTATGCAGGTACAGGTAAAACCACACTTATAAGTGCTTTTATCCAAATACTACCCCACTTGAAGATACGAACGGTGCTACTTGCTCCAACAGGCAGGGCTGCCAAAGTACTTTCCAACTATTCGGGCAAAAAAGCTTACACCATACACAAAAAGATTTATTTCACCGCCACCGACGAGCATGGTGTTATGCGTACCGTCAGAGCTTTAAACAAACACAGATACACCCTTTTTATAGTTGATGAAGCATCCATGATAGGCAACTCCGATACATTTGCCGGCAACAACAGAAACTTATTGGACGATTTGATAGACTATGTGTCCGAAGGCGACCATTGCCGCTTGTTGCTTATTGGCGATAGTGCCCAGTTGCCTCCGGTGGGAACAGATGTAAGTCCGGCATTGGATACCGATATACTAACGTCTTTTTTCAACCTTAACGTATATGAATGCGAGATGCATGATGTGGTACGTCAAGAATTGGAGTCGGGAATACTATTCAACTGCACTACAATACGAAACTATATTCGCGAAAAAGAAATAGTGGCCCAAGCTATATTTTCGTTGAACAACTTTGCCGATATCGAGCGTATAAACGGTGTGGATCTTGAGGAATGCCTAAACAAAGAATATAGCCGAAACGAATTGGGCGACGTAGTAGTAGTATGCCGAAGCAACAAACGTGCCAACATATTTAACCGCGAGATACGAAACCGAATACTTTATCACGACAGTGAGCTAAGTACCGGCGACTTCCTTATGGTGGTAAAGAACAATTATTATTGGCTCGACAGCGACTCGGAAATGGGCTTTATTGCCAATGGCGATATTGTGGAGGTTATGCAAGTACGAAAGCACCACGAATTGTACGGTTTCCATTTTGTGGAAGTAACCCTTCATTTCGTCGACTATCCGGATATGGCCGACCTTGACTGTATGATAATGCTCGATACTCTTATGAGCGAGGCTCCGGCTTTGACCGACGAGCAATCGAGGGCTTTGTTTGACGAGGTTATGGCCGATTATGCCGATATGCCACGAAAAGCCGACCGCCTAAAAATGCTCAAAACAAATCCCTATTACAATGCTTTGCAAGTAAAGTTTGCATACTCCCTCACATGCCATAAAACACAGGGTGGGCAGTGGAACACAGTGTTTGTAGACCAAGGTTTCCTTCCCGATGGCACCATGGATATAGAATATCTAAGATGGCTATACACCGCCATTACTCGTGCCACCCAAAAGCTATATCTGCTTAATTTCAACGACGAGTTTTTTCGGCAGGCATAAACTTACCTACCTTATATCAACACACACCAATAATACGTATTCCCTCCTCTCCTACTCTGCCTTAGGTTTCTTAATCTTATAGCCTACAACTGCCACTATGATAGACATAACGGGGCTGAGGATATTAAAGAAACAGTATGGCAGATAGGACAGTGTGGCTACATTGAGCACGGTGGCCTGCGTCATTCCGCAGGAGTTCCAAGGGATAAGCACGCCGGTTACGGTGGCCGAATCCTCGGTAGAACGGCTCAAGAGACGGGGTTCGTAGCCTTTCTTGCCGTAGAAGTCTTTAAACAAACTATTGGTCAAGATAATGGACAGGTATTGGTCGGCAAGGCAAACATTACAAAACAAGCCTGTAAACACCGTCGACGATACCACGGCGGCACGCCGGCGTATATGCTGTATTATCATCCGGGTAATACTCTGCAACATTCCACTGCCAAGCATAACACCTCCAAAACACACAGCCGAGATAATAAGCCATATAGTATTGAGCATTCCCGTCATTCCACGGGTTGTCACCAAAGTGTTGAGCATAGCATTACCGGTGTCTATCGCCACATGGCCGTATATGGCCTTAAACGCCGCCACAAAGCCATCTGCAAACGACAAAGTGGCGCTACCGCTAACAACTTGTACAACCTGTGGCTGGGTAAGCAACATAGCCGACACTGCAAACAGCATTGAGAAAAACAAGGTAATGAGAGCCGACAACCTAAAAGCTATAAGCACACCAGTAAGCAGTGGAACCGCCAACAGCCACGGCGTGATATTGAAACTTCCCTGCAAAGCCTGCAAAAAGTCGGCAATCATGCTATCTCCGACAGGTGTGGCATTGAAGCCCACCACAAGGAATATAAGCAGGCTAATGGCAAAAGCCGGCACAGTGGTGATAAGCATATAGCGTATGTGCGAAAACAGTTCGGCACCGGCCGACGAGGAAGCAAGAATGGTGGTATCGGACAAGGGCGATATTTTGTCGCCAAAATAGGCACCAGATATTACTGCACCGGCTATCCAATGCGGCTCAAAACCTTGGGTCTGCCCTATTCCCACAAGGGCAATACCTATGGTGGCAATAGTGGTCCACGAGCTACCAACGAGCAGCGACACCAACGCACTTATCACACAACACGTAAGCAAAAACACCTTGGGATTGATGATTTGCAGGCCATAGTAAATAAGCGTAGGCACCACACCGCTAAGCATCCATGTGCCGCTTATACCACCTATTAGCAGCAGCATAACTATGGCCGACGACACATTGCGAACCCCATCCACCAACGAGGTCTCCAACACATGCCACCGCACCTTGTAAACAATCATGGCTATGGCCACACACACCGCCGATGCCACCAACAGCGATACCTGGCTTGCTCCCTCCAAAGCCGAACTGCCAAAATAGCGGATAACAAAAAACAGCATAAGCAGCAGCACCGCAAAGGGTATCAGTGCCGCAGAGGCTGGTATCATTTTTTCGTCTTTCTTTTCCATAGGTTATTGCCTGATATTAAAAACATCTTTAATAACCAACAACGGAGCGAAAGGTTTATAGTGCAAAAAGTAAAAAAAGGTGGAACACTGTCCCACCTTTTCTGTTATCATTTATTTTGAATATTGTTCCAAAACCCTTTCGTAATCGTCCAATGACATACTGCCATTCTAATAACATTTACCATCCGGGGTGCAGAAGTGCTTCTTGGGCGGTACCGGCTTGTAGGTGCGGAACGACACGGTGTCTTTAGTCAAATACTCCTTTAAGTCCTCTGGATATAATTCATTAATACAGATGGTATCCAACTTATCGTAGTTCAATTTATCCACCGTCAATGAATCATACAACATATTTCTTAGCTCATACGGTATTGCAAAAGTTACATCATTATATACAGCCAATTGCTGTTTTACCTTTCCTTCTTTGTTTATCAATATATTAATTGGTGTATAACAAAGATTTCCAAATGCAACCTTGGGCTGCAAAGCATAGTTAATTATATTAGCCATGCGATAGCCCTGATTCTCGTAATCGTCGCAAAACATAGGGTCGTCGTCGCGGAAGAAATAACTTTCATTTATCCCCCTACTAGAGAAATAATCCAAATACTTTGGCAATCCTCCACAATCATCAAATATAAAATACATCTTATATTTCGATGTATCCAACGAATTGTACATCGGTAAATAAACATCTCTCATTTCCACCAAACAAGGACCACAGCAAGGACTGGTAACAATCACTATCTTGTAGTGCGAAGTGTCGTTCTCTATCATCTTACGAAACTTATCGGCAGTAAGAGGACGTATTTCTGTATATTCGGCCGATTGTTTAATTCTCTTTTTTGTTGGATAACATACATAACAACTTGTTGCAAAAGTTCCAATTAAAACTCCAAGCAAAACAAGTGTAGAAAATCTTTTCATTTTTCGTTTCATATCAATTAGTTTTTATCATTTTTCTAATAACATTTACCATCCGGGGTGCAGAAGTGCTTCTTGGGCGGTGCAGGCTTGTAGGTGCGGAAAAACACAGTATCCTTTGGCAGAAATTCAAACAATTCCTCAGGAAATTCACAATTCGCATACACGGTATCTAATTTGTCGAAATCCAAGTCTTGGATAGACATATTATCTTCTTGTTCCAATACTCTCAAACCATAGGGCGTAACTATCGACACA
>JAGCLZ010000136.1 GCA_017646685.1 Bacteroidales bacterium
TCATCATAACTTGCCCCAATACGAAACGGCATTATCGGCAGGTATGGATATCAAGGCTTTTCTACCGGATGGTAGTGTAACTCTTAAACCATTGGAACGGGCGTTGATCAAAACCGGTCTTTTTATTGAATTGCCCGAAGGGTATGAAGCACAGATGCGTCCGCGTAGCGGTTTGGCATTAAAGAAAGGTATTACCTTATTGAATACTCCTGGAACTATTGATGCCGACTATCGTGGCGAGATAGGTATTATATTGGTCAATCTTTCTAACCAAGATTTTGTGGTAGAGGATGGTGAACGTATAGCTCAAATGGTTATAGCTCGTCACGAAAAAGCCCAATGGGAGCAAGTGGAAATACTATCCGAAACGGAAAGAGGTGAAGGTGGTTTTGGCCACACAGGAACAAAATAAATATTTTTTTAGATAACAATACGTGTCGCAATATGAAGAAAGTATGCGTTTTAAAGAACAATAAACTAGGTAATGGTTTTGTGCTGGATGGCTTTTTGCCAAAAGGAGAAAATGAATATTATATTCGCAACAAGCAGGTGAATGCAGCCGAAAAGTATTGGCGAAACCTAACCAACGAGGAAGTTGATGTTCTCAAAGCTAATGCCAACTATGCAGATGATTGGAATATGGTTTTGGTTTCGGATGTGTTTGATGCCGAATGTATACGCAATAGCAAGTTCTATGGACTGGTACGTATTGGTGATATATGTTGCGGTCTTTTGCAATATGATGCTTTGCAGTTGCCTATAGGTATATATAATAGTATAATAATATCGTCGGACATTGGCAATAATGTGGCTATCCATAATGTCAATTATTTGGCAAACTACATAGTGGAAAATGAATGTATTCTTTTTAATATAAAGGAAATGATGGCGACCCCCACTGCCAAGTTTGGCAACGGAGTGGTAAAAGATGGAGAGGACGAAGATAGCCGTCTTGTGATTACCGTGATGAACGAAGCCGGAGGAAGAGAGATTTCTCCATTCGAAGATATGATAGCTGCCGATGCCTATATGTGGGCAAAATATATTGATGACAAAGAGTTGAAACGTCGACTAGTAGATATGACTCAGCTTACAGCCGGTGCTCAACGTGGATACTACGGGACAGTGGGATGTAATACTGTGGTAAAAAACACATTGTCTGTAGTGGATGTGAAGGTTGGAGACTGCAGTGTGATAGATGGTGTAAACAGACTGCAAAACATTACAGTGAAATCCAGCCGGGAAGAGCCTACATGCATAGCCGATGGGGTGATACTTAAGAATGGAATAGTGGGTTTTGGCTGTCATTTGTACAACTCGTGCATGGCCGAGAACTTTGTGATGGGCAACAATTCGACCCTTAAATACGGTGCCAGGTTGATAGATAGTTTTGTGGGCGACAATAGCACAATAGCATGTTGCGAGGTGTTGAACAATCTGGTGTTCCCGGCACATGAGCAGCATCACAACAACTCGTTTCTTATAGCCACTCTTATAATGGGACAATCCAACATAGCTGCCGGCGCCACAGTGGGCAGCAATCATAATAGTCGTACGAACGACAATGAAATACAGGCCGGACGTGGTTTTTGGCCCGGACTTTGTGCCAGCCTTAAGCACTCCAGCCGTTTTGCTTCGTACACTTTGTTGGCCAAAGCTCAGTATCCGGCCGAGATAGATAATCCACTGCCATTTGCGTTGATAAACAACAATCCTGCCAATGACGAGCTGGAAGTTATGCCGGCCTACTGGTGGATGTACAACATGTATGCTTTGGCAAGAAACTCGTGGAAATATACAGCACGAGACAAACGTAAGCACAAACTGCAAAACATAGAATTTAATGCCTATGCTCCGGATACCATGGAAGAAGCTGCCTATGCTATGACTTTGTTAGAAAAATGGATTGCCAAAGCATGGATTAGGAAGAATGGCAACGATCCTGCAAATATGACCCAGCAAGAGTTGAAAGAGAAAGGACAACAACTTTTGTTTGGCGATAAGAAAGAAGTGAAAGACTTGGAAGTGCTGGCCGAAGAAATAGAAAAAGGAAACAGAAAGGTGAGGGTGCTGAAAACCTACGAGGCTTATCATGCCTACAAGGATATGATAACCTACTACGCTGTAACCAACATAATGAAGTATATACAAGCCAATGACAACGTGGATACATGCGAAAGCTTACATAATCACTTAGCTGCAAAACACTCAAGATGTAAAAATTGGATAAACCTAGGTGGACAGTTGGTGAAAGAGCCGGACTTTGAAAAATTGGTGAGCGATATAAAAACAAGAACCTTACTTTCGTGGACCGATGTACATGACCGCTACAACCTACTGTGGGAAAACTATGGCAAAGATAAGGCCGAACATGCATATATGCTTCTATGCGATGTGTGCGGATTGGCAAAGATAACCCAAGATCAATGGCATACGCTGTTGGATAAGGCCATGGATATACAGGATTATATTTGTAACCAAGTGTATATCTCGCGTAAAAAAGACTACGATAATCCATTCAGAAAGTGTACCTATCGTAATGATGACGAAATGATAGCCGCCATTGGCACCATAGACGAAAACAAGTTTATTGTACAGATTAAGGACGAAACGAAACTGTTTAAACAGCAAGTAGAAGAACTTTTATCGAAATTGAGATAACTGCCGATATGATAGACTACAACTTTATTGATAAGATATTTGGCATACAAACCGACGCAGATTTTAATAGTGTGGCATTGGAAGTTTTCCGTTTTCAGTATAGCAATAATGCATTATATCGTAGGTTTGTTGATTTGCTTTCGATAGATGCAAGTAAGGTTGAGAGATGGGAAGATATTCCATGTTTGCCCATAGAGTCTTTTAAAAACAATAAGGTGGTATCGTTCGATGTAGAGCCTATTGATTATTTTCAAAGCAGTGCCACAACTTCGATGGTTACCAGTAAGCACTATTTCTTTACACACGAGGTATATACTCGTAGTTTTTTAAACACGTTTTCTCT
Organism: Bacteroidales bacterium; assembly: GCA_017646685.1. Classification (GTDB taxonomy): domain Bacteria; phylum Bacteroidota; class Bacteroidia; order Bacteroidales; family P3; genus HGM05376. Next base: position 3,005 of record JAGCLZ010000136.1, read on the forward strand.
CTTTTGGGGACATCCTTCGCAGTATTGTATATTGGCACTGTTGCCTAATTATTTACATCAAACACATTCGTCGCTTATCTATATGGTGCGGGAGCTGATAAAGCAAACGGGTTGCGAGTATAGTGGTTTTTACGATGCTATCACTCCGCAGCTGGTGGAATACTTAAAGAGTCCCGAACGTTTGTCCAAGAGATTGATACTTTTCGGTGTAAGCTACTCGCTGTTGGATTTGGTGGAAAGTTATCAATTTTCGCTTGGCGATGCAATAGTGTTTGAAACCGGTGGCATGAAAGGTAGACGTAAAGAGATGGTGCGTGAAGAACTGCATAGTATCTTAACCAAGGGTTTGGGCGTAAATTCTATTGCGTCGGAGTATGGCATGACCGAACTTTTCTCGCAGGCCTATTCCGCTGGTAACGGTATATACAACTGCCCACCATGGATGAAGATAGCCATACGAGATGTAAATTCACCTCTAATCAGAGTGCCTCGGGGTAGGGCAGGGGGGATAGATGTGATAGATTTGGCAAACATATATTCTTGTTCTTTTATAAGCACACAGGATATTGGTCGCATGCATAACGATGGTAGTTTCGAGGTGCAGGGGCGTTTCGATTATAGCGACACGCGTGGCTGCAACCTCCTTACGGTAATGTAGAACAAAATAATACTGATAATATATTGGAAAAAATAATATTGGGAGTAGACCCCGGTACACGGGTGATGGGATATGGAATTATATCGGTCGAGGGTAATCATGCTTCGCTTGTGATGATGGATGTATTGGATATGCGTAAGATAGAGAGCTATGAGCTTAGGATAAAGTATATTTTCGATTCGATGGTACGTCTTATTGATGGTTACAATCCTGATTATTTGGCCATCGAAGCACCTTTTTATGGTAAAAACGTACAGTCCATGCTTAAACTAGGTAGGGCACAAGGAGTGGCCATAGCTGCGGCATTGTCGCGACAGATACCTTTTTGCGAGTACGAGCCACGACGTATCAAGCAGTCCATAACCGGCAATGGAGCCGCTTCCAAAGAACAGGTTGCAGCTATGCTTGGACGGTTGCTCAATTTTGCCGATATGCCCAAATATCTCGATGCCACCGATGCACTAGCTGTTGCCTATTGTCATTTCTTGCAAAAAGATATTCCGGAGGTGACGGTAGTGGGCAAGGCTAAAAAGGCTAAAGGCAAGTCGTGGGCCAGTTTCCTTTCGGAGAATCCCGATAGGGTAAAATAATGATAATTACATCTACCAATAAATGATATAGAAATGGAAGGTTTTGTAATAAAAACAACAGGAAGTTGGTATAAGGTGCTTTGTGCCGATGGCAATACTTACGATTGTCGCTTGCGAGGTAGTTTTCGAATGAAAGGTAACAAAAGTACTAATCCCATTGCTGTAGGCGATAGGGTTAAGTTTACTGTGCAGGAGTCGGACAATACGGGGGTGATAACCGAGATAGAGGAACGAAAAAACTGTATAGTTCGCCGTTCCACCAAACTGTCGAAACAAACACATGTGATAGCTGCTAATATAGATCAAAATTGTTTGGTGGTAACCTTGGGTTTGCCTCGTACTTCTACCGGATTTATCGACCGTATATTGGTTACTTCCGAAGCTTATCATATACCGGCTGTGCTGTTGTTCAACAAGATTGATTTGTATAACGATGAGTTGTGGCAGTATCATAACGAGGTGAAGGTTATATACCAATCTGCCGGCTATCGTTGCATAGATATTTCGGCCAAAGAGGGTATCAATATCGATGAGGTGCGTAACTTGGTCAAGGACAAAACCACCCTCTTTACCGGCCATTCGGGGGTGGGAAAGTCGGCGCTGATAAATGCCATAGACCCCGATTTGAAACTGCGTGTAGGCGATGTGTCGGCGTGGAGTATGAAAGGCAAGCATACCACTACCTTTGCCGAGATATTTCCCTTTGCCAATGGTGGATATATCATAGATACACCGGGCATAAAGGAGTTTGGTATGGTTAATTTCTCGAAGGAGGAAATATCGCATTTCTTTCCCGAGATGAGGGCTGTACTGCATGGTTGTCGCTTTGCCAACTGTACTCACGAGCACGAACCCAGTTGTGCAGTAAAGCAGGCTGTGGAAGACGGAACGATAAGCGAAACGCGTTACCTCAATTATCTCAACATCCTTAACGGGCGTGAGATGGAACTGCAAGAATGGGAAACAAGATAATAAGGATAATAATTATATAGGATATGATAAAGTTTGTTGATTGGAATTTGATAGAATATTCCGAAGCGTGGAATAAACAACAAGAGGTGTTTGATGCTATGATAGCACTTAAGATGGAAAAGAAATCGACCGAGGAACTGCAACAGATAGTGTATTGCGAACACCCACATGTATATACCCTTGGCAAGCATGGCAAGCCATCAAATATGTTGGTAAACGACGATTTTTTGAAAAAGATAAATGCCTCGTTTTTCCCTATCGACCGTGGGGGCGACATCACCTATCACGGACCTGGACAGATAGTAGGCTATCCGTTGCTAGACTTGGAAAACTTCTCGCTTTCGCTAAAGGATTATATATATAATATAGAGGAGTGTATAATTCGCACTCTAGCACATTATGGCATAGTGGCCGACCGCCTGCAAGGTGCCACCGGGGTATGGTTGGACAAGGATACACCGCGTGCTCGCAAGATATGTGCCATAGGTGTAAGAGCCTCGCGCTATGTTACCATGCACGGCTTTGCTTTTAATGTGAATACCGATCTTAAATATTTCAGCTACATCAACCCATGCGGTTTTGTAGATAAAGGTGTAACTTCACTGCAATTGGAGATGGGCTGCGAAATGGACATGAACGAGGTGAAGGCTTTGCTTACCAAGAATTTCGAAGAACTGTTGTTAAACAAATAATACATAGCAATGAAAGAGAACAAGACATTTGACGCAAACGGTGTATCCTTTACCATGATAGCTGTGCAAGGAGGGACTTACACTATGGGTGCTTTGGACAACGACCCTGATGTCTATGTTTGGGAAAAACCCTCTCATGTCGAAACTGTAGCCGATTTTATGATAGGTGAAACACAAGTAACTCAAGAATTGTGGCATGCTGTTATGGGTAGCAATCCTTCGTGGTTTAAAGGTGATTTGCAACGACCGGTAGAGTCTGTTTCGTGGAACGACTGTCAAGAATTTATAAAGAAATTGAATGAATTGACCAAACAAAACTTCCGTCTGCCCACCGAAGAAGAATGGGAATACGCAGCTCGAGGTGGAAACAAAAGCAAAGGATATAAATATAGTGGCAGTAACGACGTAGATAAAGTGGCTTGGTATAGGGGTAATACAAGAACGGGAGAAACACCTCCGTATTCTTGGCTTAACGCTTGGTTTAAGGGTAATAGCAGTGGAGAAACACATCCTGTAAAAACTAAAATTCCTAATGAATTAGGTATATACGATATGAATGGCAATGTGTATGAATGGTGTGAAAACTATTGGATGGAAAATTATAAAAGTGCTCCTCACGAAAGTGGAAACCGAGTTCTTCGTGGTGGATATTATGATAGTGAAAGAAGACGTGTAAGGGTAGCAGACCGCATTAGTTCTGCTCCGGATTTTCGTGGCAGAGACCAAAGTTTACGACTTGCACTTTAGGTATTAATTATAGCCTAATAGCTTTTATGTCAACTAATATGTTAACATAGTCAACATCTAAAACAACGCAAAGCAAACAAAACTTCTAGGGGAAATAGAAAACTTAGTATCCGAATGCTTTTTTAAGAGTTTGTCATGGATGAAAACAATGCCTTTTTTCATACAAAAATATCTTTAAAAAGCTCTTTTGTTGACCTTGGAAGGATGGGAAAAGCGATGGCAAAACATTATAAGTTATCGGATACCCCAAAGATCGGCTGTCCGAAAAAATGTGTACTTTGGCTTGAAATTATGTTTTAGTCTGACAACTCAAATATAATTAGATGGGCTGAACTTCAAAATCGAAGTCAGCCTTTTTTTTAGAGTTTAGATATAATTTTTAGTGGACACTAATAGTTGTTTTTTCAATCTTTTATTACTCCCATACCAAAAGGGTGGTTGCCGTTGTTCGGAAAACCTGGTTGACGACGTGCTGAAAACCTGGTTGACGGTGTTCGGAAATGGTGGTTTCCTCATGGCACAGGGCAAACGCACCACTTCAAATTAGATAATATAGAATAAAATAAATAGAATCTCGTTAGATATAAAACTAATTGAGAGTATATGGATATATCAATAATAATAAACAAAATTGAGGACCCAAGA
>JAGCLZ010000137.1 GCA_017646685.1 Bacteroidales bacterium
GATAGATTCGACATACTATACTACAATATTCGATACTATATGCGACAACGAAACCTATACCGAAAATGGTTTTAACACTGCTTTTGCCGGCACATACGAAAACACTTTGCAAGCAACAATAGGCTGTGATAGCGTTATAACCTTACACCTCACAGTAAATCCCACTTACACAGAAATGGTTTACGATACTATATATGTAGAAGAAGGTAGAGATTCATCATATTATCTTATAGATAGTTTGCAAACAATATTTGGCTGTGATAGTGTTGTTGTACATAATATTACCATCATTGTAGATCCCGTTTCGATAACCGAAAATAGCGACATATCCGACAATTTGGATTTATACCCCAACCCAACTACCGGCATCATCACCTTCAACCGCACTGATGTAATGAAGGTAGAAGTACTGGATGCAATGGGCAGACTGCTTATGACTATCGAAAACAAACATATAATAGACCTATCCAAACTAAGCCAAGGATATTACACACTACGAGTAACATTGCCGGAAGGCGTAACAGTTCGCAAGGTGATAAAACAGTAAAATAAAGTGTTGAATTATAAATTAAAACATTAACGATATGAAGAAAATCGTATTATTACTTTGTACACTGATATGTGCAAATGTGCTGATGGCACAGACACGATTTACTATAAATAGTATTACCTATGAGGTAATCGATTCCAACGAAGTTAAAATATATGATTACTCCGGAACCGATTCTGTGCTTGTTATTCCTGACACGGTAGCATATCAAAATGTAAATTATGCTGTTACAGAAATTGGAGATTATGCTTTCGCTAATAACGGTTTAATCTCCGTTACCATTCCTAATAGCGTTACTTCTATTGAAGATTGGGCATTTTATGGATGCAGTAGTTTACAATCAATTAGCATTCCAAGTAATGTATCAACTATAGGTTCAAGAGCTTTTATGAACTGTACTAATTTAGTATCTATTAATATACCTGACGGCGTTACTACTATTTCATGGTATACTTTCGAAAATTGCACGAGCCTTACATCCATAACTATTCCACAAAGTGTTACTATGATTGTCTTTTATGCTTTCAATAATTGTACGAGTTTGCAAGAGGTTATTTCATTATCATTAACTCCTCCCAGGCTTTATGGAATTGGAATTTTCGGCGGCATTCCTAATTCGGCTGTATTGAAAGTTCCATGCCATACCACCGAATATGCTTCATCGTATTGGGGTAACTACTTCAATACGATTCAAAGAATTGAAGGCTCCGGTTTCTATACTACCACAAATGTAAACAATAGCGATTGGGGATATGTAGAAATTGAAAACAACTGCACCGACACAGTTACACTAACTGCAACAGCAAACAATTGTTACCAATTCCAACAGTGGAGCGATGGCAACACCGATAACCCACGAAGCATATCATTGCACCAAGACTCATCTTTTACTGCTATATTTGATTTGGCTGATAATTACAATATACATATTTATGATTCTATATGCCAGGGAGAAACATATACAGACAACGACTTCTATGCCATAGAAACAGGAATATACACCCGACGACTTATATCCTCTACCGGCTGCGACAGTATAACAACACTTCATCTTACCGTAAACCAACATACCACAGGTATAGATACCGTTGAAGCCTGCAACAGCTATACATGGATTGATGGTATTACCTACACACAAAGCACTAACCGTCCAACCTACACTCTTACCAATTCCGGTGGTTGTGACAGCATAGTAACACTAAACCTCACTATCCTTGAATGTATATACAATGTAACTGTGAATGTGTTTAACAACGATACGACAGGCACTGTAATAGGCAGTGGCCAATATATGCATGGCGATACTGCAACCATTATGGCTTTGGCAAACAACGGTTTCCACTTCGTGCAATGGAAGGACGGCAGTGTGGAGAATTCACGAAAAGTAGTTGTTACATCCGATACTACATTTTCGGCTATATTTGGTGCAAACCCACACGTAGCGATAAACGACAGTGAACAATTGGAATCACTAACATTGCACCCCAACCCAACTACCGGCATAATAACCTTCAACCGCACTGATATATGCAAAGTAGAGGTACTAGATGCAATGGGCAGACTACTTATGACTATCGAAAACAAACATATAATAGACCTATCCAAACTAAGCCAAGGATATTACACATTGCGAATAACATTGCCGGAAGATACAATTGTACGAAAAGTTATAAAACAGTAAATATATAGAAATAGATAATAAATCAAAAATATTAATGATATGAAGAAGATAGGATTATTTATTTGCACGCTGATATGTGCAAATGTACTGATGGCACAATTTGTCTTGAGAGATGAAGTCATATATCAAATAATTGGACCTAATAGTGTGAAAGTTGATAGTTATAATGGTACTGACTCCGTACTTATTATACCTTCACATATAACTTATTACGGAACAAATTATACAGTTACTACTATTGGTGATTATGCTTTTAGTTATTCTTATGATGCGTGCGTTTCAAGTATTACTATTCCTAATACAGTTACTACTATAGAAGAGTATGCTTTTTTTAATTGTGGATGTTTGAGATATATAAATATCCCTAATACAGTTACTTCTATTGGAGAAGGTGCATTTGAGTATTGCATTAATTTATTATCCATTAATATTCCTAATTCTTTGACCACCATTAATTCACATACTTTTAATACATGTTCAAATCTAACATCAATAACAATTCCAAATTCTGTTACTCATATAGGTATCGGAGCATTTAACGGATGTACAAATCTAACATCAATAACAATTCCAAATTCTGTTATTTATATAGGTGCTTTTGCATTCCAAGAATGCGAAAACTTAACATCTATAATTATTCCAAATTCTATCACTACCATTGCTGATAGTACTTTCTTAGACTGTACAAGTTTGGATTCTATAATTATTCCAAATGCTATCAGCACTATTGGAAATAATGCTTTTGAAAATTGTAGTAGTATAGATTCAATATATATTCCCAATTCAGTTACCAGTATTGGTGCTGCCGCTTTTAAAGGTTGTATAAGTTTAGATTCAATATATATTCCCAATTCAGTTACCAGTATTGGTGCTGCCGCTTTTAAAGGTTGTACAAGTTTAGATTCCATAAACCTTCCTAATTCTATCACCACTATTGGAAATGAATTATTTAGAGGTTGCAGCAACTTAACTTCTATAACCATTCCCGGAGCTGTTGGTTCTATTGGTAATTATGCTTTTAATAATTGTAGTAATTTACGCAACATTATTTCATTAGCAAATATTTCGCCTTCACTCGGCTCATATTGTTTTAGCAATATCCCAAATGATGCAACAGTAGAAGTACCTTGTAGCGGATTACAATCATACATGAGTTCGTCTTGGGGCAATTATTTTTCCAATATAGAAGGGATGTGCGATGGTGTAGATACCATTATACATGCATATATATGTCCGGGTGACACCTATACCGATAATGGATTTAATGTATCGGTTGTCGGTACCTATTTCGATACTTTGCAAACTGCCAATAATAATGACAGTATAGTTGGTCTTATACTTATGATGAATCAAATTTCTGAAACTACCATAAATGCAACAATATATGGTGGAGATGTGTATAACCAAAATGGTTTTAATGTTTCCTTACCCGGAACATACACCGACACACTACAAAATATTAATGGATGCGACAGTATAGTAACGTTGGTACTTACATGGGATGAATCAAGATATGTTTATATGACCAACGGAGGAAATCGTCTCTACTTAACTGTTACATCCGACACTATGCCCAAAACTGTAGCAGTAACAGGTTTCTCCGCCACATCTCTCGACTCGCTGGTAATACCATCTACCGTAACTTACAATGGTACTACATATAGTGTAACAAAAATAAATCAATCAGCTATTGCTCATTCAAATTTATTAAGGTCTGTTGTTATCCCCAATAGCGTAACAACAATTGAAGATTGTGCTTTTTGGGATTCGCACAATCTCACCTCCGTTGTTATGGGCGATTCTGTTTCCAACATGGGAATAGAAGTATTTGATTACTGCACATCTTTAAGTTCAGTTACCCTTTCCAATGGTCTTACATATATACCTGTGGGAACATTTGATAGATGTAGCAGTTTGGCAAATATCACCATTCCTCCATCCATAAAAGAAATAAGAGAACGAGGATTCAGAGGTTGTTCATCACTAATCTCTATAACTCTTCCCAATGTGGAAGTTATTGGTGAAGATGCATTTAACAACTGCACTTCGCTGTTTCATATTACGTATAGCGATTCTACTAAAAGGATAGGTAGAAATGCCTTGTTCAATACAGCCTACTACAACAACCCTGCCAATTGGATGAACAACACATTGTTTGCTAACACCTATAAATTTTTAATCAAAGCCGACACAAATATTAGTGGCAATTACACAATATACAATCATGTAGAATTAATAGCCGGAGGTGCTTTTGAAGGATGTAACAATCCTGTAAATATCACAATACCAACCTCAATAAAACTAATCGATGACAAAGTATTTTATAACTCTACTGGTTTGGAAAGCATTACTTTGCCCGATAGCTTGGAATACATAGGCAAATCGGCATTCGAAGGGTGTACAAACCTTGATAGCATATTATTTCCAAGCAAGTTACATACTATAGATAACTATGCTTTCAAAAATTGTAGTTCATTAACATCTGTTTATTTACATCACAATATTAAGTGGTTGGGGGTTGGTGTGTTTAATTATTGCAACAATCTCGCAACCGTATATTATAATTGTAAAAACGCAAATAAAATTGGATTTTCCAAAGGATTAAGTGGTAGTTATCCATTTAGAAACTGCGAAAATCTTACTACTGTTATATTTGGCGACAGCGTAAGCAAAGTACCTAGTTATGCTTTCTCACGTGTATATTCTCTTGAAAATGTCGTATTCAGCAATTCGATTGA
>JAGCLZ010000138.1 GCA_017646685.1 Bacteroidales bacterium
AAAAAAGTCGCTTTTAATTAAAAAAGCGACTCAATCAATATTCTATAACCATTTAAAAATAGGGGGAATTACAAATATGCTTTTAGGTTTTTGCTTTTGGAACTTGTCTTCAAGCGTTTCAAACCTTTTTCTTTTATTTGTCTTACACGTTCGCGTGTAAGATTGAACTTCATTGCAATCTCGTCGAGCGATAATGCGTGTGGAATACCTATACCGTAATACATCTTTATCACATCGCGTTCGCAATCGGTAAGTGTAGCCAACGAACGTTCTATTTCCAAACTTAGACTTTCTTGCATAAGGGCATCATCGGTTGATGGGGTGTCTTCGTTGGGCAATACATCTACAAAGTTTACATCTTCGTCTGTAGCCAACGGAGCATCTATTGATATATGGCGTCCCGATATGCCTAAAATGTTCTTAATCTTATCTTGAGGTATATCCAACAACTCGGCCAACTCTTCTTCTGATGGAGGACGTTCCAACTCTTGTTCCAACTTACTTATCTCTTTCTTCAGCTTGTTCAATGCTCCAAGTTGGTTGGAGGGCAGGCGTACTATACGGCTGTTCTCGGCAATGGCTTGCAATATGCTTTGGCGTATCCACCATACGGCATAAGATATAAATTTAAATCCACGTGTTTCGTCAAAGCGTTTGGCTGCTTTGATAAGCCCAACGTTACCTTCGTTGATAAGGTCGGGGAGTGACAAGCCTTGGTTTTGATATTGCTTGGCCACACTTACAACGAATCTTAGATTGGCTTTTGTAAGTCTGTCCAATGCAGCCTGATCACCGTTTTTGATACGTTGTGCCAATTGAACCTCTTCCTCTGGCGTAAGCAATTCTTCACTACAAATATCTTGTAGGTATTTGTCCAACGATTTTATATCGCGATTGGTGATAGAATGGCTGATCTTTAATTGTCTCATATATCAATATTTTTATTTATTACAATGTAAAAAATGCGAATCAAAACGACTCCAATATCTTTATTCAAAAAAAGAAATACATTCCATTTATCGTATTCTATCGAAAAAGGTTACATTATTGTGACACTTTTTCCAAATAATTATTTCAACGAAAAATAGTTTCGTATTAACACGGAGAATAAAAATTTATTGTACGATACCCGTTGAAAAAATCATAAAAATGTGATTTTAATTTGAATCTAGTTAGCTATTAGTATATAATATCTTGAAAAACTTACGTTCGTTATCCAAAAAAAATGTATCTTTGCACTTGTTCGATAAATAATTATACAGAGTGGAGTATTCCTATTATCAATAGATTAATGATATAAAAATATATAGAAAATGAAAATTTATCAGTACTTTATGGGGGTAAAACCATACATGCAGTTGTTGGCATTGCTTATAATGTCGGTAGTTTTTCTTATTATAGGATCGTTTGTGTCGGCATTGTTTATGCCACTCTTTGTTCCGCTCGACGATATTGTGAATGGCGGTGTTGCAGCCGTCAATACTAATGTTTCATTTATGCGTTTCTTGCAGGGAAGTACACAGATATGCTATATGCTTGTACCCTCACTTTTGTTTGGAATGATGTTTCATGAGCGTATTGATAAATTTTTTAAGTTGCGATTTTCGCGTAAACAAATAGTTATCACTATCTATGGTGTGCTTACTTTTGTGGTTATGATTCCTTTTATTGATACACTTACTACATGGAACAATTCCATACATCTACCCGAGTCTATGGCAGCATGGGAAATTTATATTCGTGAAATGGGTTCTGCATCGGAGGCTATGGTGGAAATGTTTCTCACCGAAAAGGGTAATACAAGTATATTTGTTGCAAATATTGTGGTTATGGCCTTGATTCCGGCAGTGTGTGAGGAGTTTATATTCCGTGGTGCCATTCAGCAGACGTGTGACAAATGGTTTCGTAATCATCATGTGGCTATATTGGTTACTGCAGCTGTTTTCAGTCTTATACATTTCGATTTGTTCAATTTTATTCCTCGATTTGTTATGGGTGTGTTGCTTGGATATTTGTTCTACTATAGTGGTACTATTTGGACTTCGGTCTTTGTTCACTTTGTAAACAATGGGCTTATAGTGGTGTTGTACCATTTTTTGGGCTATAGTGCTAATGATACAGTGACTTTCGGTAGTACTGCTTTGAATATTCTTTTGGTAGTTTTAAGTATAGTAGCAAGTGTACTGCTGATGTATGCCGGTATACGTTCGATGAAAAATACTACCATGGTTGAGTAGCTACATTGTAAGTTGATATATATATATTGTAAAGAACAACACAAAAAAAGAGCAACAGTTTTCTGTTGCTCTTTTTCATTGTATCGGATGTAAGATACATAATTATTTATTGCGTTCAGCAAATTCCTTTATGGTTATCTTTTCTACTTCAGGTTTTATTTGCTCGTTAAGCAATGCAAACATCTTGTCGGAATATATCTTTTCGTATATTTGTCCTACATTGTTTCTGTCTTGAGCTATGCTTCTGGCAGCTTTTTCAATACGGTCTTCATAAGCTTTTTCGTCTTCATCTTCTTTGCGAAGGTCGTGAGCTGTCATGATACCTTTTACATAGTCAACTACTTCATTTTGGGTTGGGTCGATGTCTTTAATCTTTCTTATTTGAGTTTCGATAATTTCCCATTTTATTGAAGGTAAGTATTTTTCTTCCCATTCAGCTTTAATAGTATCAATAGTAACATCTTTTTCGCTTCTCGAAGCTATCCAACGTTGAAGAAATTCAGTAGGTATTTCGGTCGAAAATTGTTCGATAAGGGCTTTGCGTACTTCTGCGTTAAACAGCATTTGAGTTTGTTCGCCGTATGCTTTTTCTGTTTCTTTCTTCAAAAGTTTCTTGAAAGTATCTATGTCTTTCACTTCTTCTTTTGGGAAAACTTTTTGGAATAATTCTTCATTTACTTCGTGAGGAGTGATGCGAGAAATACCGCTTAATGTAACTTCAACATCTGCTTTGAATTTCTTGGCAACTTCTTTTTCCAAACGGAACGATTTTTCGATAGTTTCGGCATCCAATGCTTTTCCTACATTGAAAACTACTTTGTCTTCAGCTTTCTTGCCAATGAATTGTTGTTTGATATCGCTGTTCTTTATTTTAGCAACATCCATCGAAATGAATGTGTTTACACCACCTTCTTTGGCATTGCCATCTTTGTCAAGTTCTACTGCTTTGCCATACACATAGTCTGTTTCTTCTACTGTTTCGGGAGTTTCAAACTTGCCATAGCGTTGAGCTATATCGTTTATTTGTTCGTCTATGTCTTTCGAAGCAACTTTTATTTGAGTCAGTTTTACTCCAACTTCATTCCATTTGATTTCTGCTTGCGGCATAAGAGCTACATCAAAATAGAAAGCAAAGTCGGTATTATCGAAATTTATTTCGCCGGTCTTTTCGTCATTAGATAGAGGAGAGCCTACTATTTCCAATTTTTCATTTTCGATATATTTATATAACGATTCGGACAATATACCTTGTACTTCGTCGGCAACAATAGCTTTATAGTACATCTTCTTTATCAAAGGAAGAGGAGCCATTCCTCTACGAAAACCGGGAACTACTGCTTTCTTTTGATATTCTTTTAATTGTTTGCCTACTTTTTCTTTATAATCGCTTTCGCTTATTTCTACTTTCAACAAAAGCTCCAATTCGCTGATGTTTTCTTTTGTAATATTCATACTTATATAATATTTAACCTATTGATATTTACATTAATAACATTTCCATTAGAATTTGCAAAGTTACACAAAATAATTGATATAGAAGTATAAATGTATCTATTATTTTTTATTTTGCTGATATTTAGAATCCTAAATCTAAACTTTTGAGAAACTTCTTATACTCGCTGTTTATGTCGGGTGGAGTATCTTTTGTGTCTTTTATTTTGGTACGCCTCGAGGCAAATATGCCCAATCCGCCATTGATGTTGGAGAATGTAGGTCGTTCTTGTACTATGGTATTTGGAGGGGTGCTCACACTCATATAGTTGGATAGCGTTTCGTCGCCGGCATATATGTATATTTGCACACTGTCCAATATCGTTCGTATTATATCCTCGTTGGCTTTGGGACCTATTTTTTCTTTCAGTTGAGCACCAAAGTTTGTACGTGTAAAGGTGCCTTGCATATAGTTGGAGTTGTTGGTGTTGCGTTGTACACTGCCTTCCACATCCACATATTTTACTTCCATATTACCTTCGGTGCCTTCGAGGTAGAAAAATCGTACCACCGGTTGAAATACACGGGCAATTTTCTTGTCATCAACTTTCCATTTCACTATGGCTGTGCGATTATTTGGATTGCCTTGGTTGAATTGGAAACGGTAGTCTGGTTTGGTTATTTCTATGCCCGACCCTATAATGAAGGTTTCGGAGGTTACACTCACACCTGTTTTTCGGTTAAGGATTCTAAGTTCATATATTCTATCAATGTCGGCAAGAAATTTGTCTTTGGTTCTACAATAATATATGGGTTGTTGTGGAGCAAAAAAAGTACCTTCGGGTTTGTTATCCAACATGGTGTAGGCAAATTCAAACTCACGGCCTGTTTGCGATGTTTTTTGCATTGCACCATTTCTTTCTTCGGCAAACCATTCCACTATTTTTACCTCAAGTTCATCCTCGGCATAGCACGAACTATCCATAATATGTGCATAATCGTAGGCATTGCCTTCGCCCAAAAAACATTTTTGAATACGTATCCATGTGGTGTCGCAATCTTGATCCAACATACCATATACCACCATGGTTTCTTTCCATTCATCGTTGGGATTGAATTCGGTACTACACGAACCGAAAATAAATACTGCTGCAATTATCAGCAACAAAAACTTCTTCATTTATCTCTTTTCTTAATTGTAAAACAATTTGCAAAAGTACTATTTTTTTGTCAAACCGAAACAACAAAAAAAGTTAAGGCAATTTCTAAAAATTGCTTTCCAAGTGATTTGTGGAATTTTCTTAGGAAGATTTCTATTTTCTTTTGATTGAGTGTAGCGGGCGATGCATTTGAAAAAGAATAGAAATATTTCAAGAAAGTTGCGATTAAGCGAGCAAAGAACAATGCCTCAGCATTAGTTCTTTCGAGCGTTAGCAACTTCGAAGATGTTAACAACGAAAAAGTTTCAGAGAACGGTTTTCGATTATTACGAAATGTGGAATTTTTAGAAGTCGGTCAACTAAGAATGGATGGTGCTACTGTCAAACTTTTGGTAAACTTTGGCAGTGGCGGTTGCCCGTGTGCTGAAGTGGTGGTTGCCTTTGTTCGGTGAAGGTGGTCTCCTCACGCCATGAGGAGGTTTCCTACACAGCACGCGGTCAACCACCACTTCCGAATAACGGCAACCACCTCATTCGAACGAATTAAAAAATGATTAATTACCAAAATGTTCCAACCGGGCAATGAAATCCCCTACGAGGGAGATTTGTCTACATCACGTAGTAGTTCTATTTTCATCGTGAGGGAAATTCAACTACATCGCGATACATTTTTTGAGGTCGTATATTGACCTGTAATTGATGGTATACCATCATGTTCGCACCACTCTATTGTAAACAGATTGATGATAAGGTGTAAAATTTAATTCATCCATTGGGAGTATATTGTAAAAGGAAAAAGACGTTTAGATGTTTTTTATCAAAAGGAAACTTGCAAATATGCTTATGATTACGATGGTAAACCAGCGTATGAAGTTGGTACCCCAACTAATGGCTTTTTTACTACCTACGTATCCTCCCAATACGTTGCCAATACCGTATATGATGGCTACCGGCCAGTTTACCTGTCCATTGATGGCAAAGGTGATGAGAGCCAAAGGAGTGTATAGTACCACAGCCAGCTGTTTTATACCATTGGCATGAAGAAGGTCGGTTTTGAGTACCAGCACCGAAGTGAACAATATCATAAGTCCCACTCCCACATGGGTGAAACCGCCATAAAAACCTATGGCTACAAAGAGTAGTGTTTTCCATAATGATATTCTGTCACCATCAGCACGAGAGTCTTTTTGCGAAAGAAAATGTTTGGCATCGAATACAAGTAGTAGTAGCATTATAAATAGGAAACATGCAAGTATTATTTCAAATATATGAGGACTGATAGTTGACGCCACTTGAGCACCGCCTATTGCACCCAAGGCTACAGGAATACCTACTTGTACGGCGTCGTGTTTTTTAAGTATACCTTTGCGGTTAAATACAATGGATGTGGTGGCAAACTGCATTGTAACCCCAAGACGTGTGGTGCCGTTGGCCATTGTGATAGGCATTCCCATTGCCATAAAAAGGGCATAACTGATGGCTGTGGCTCCGCCACTGATTGTGTTGATAAAGCCTACAATAAAGCCCACAATTACCAAAATACTAATGATGGGTAGTGAAAAAAACTCGCTATTTTGTAGAAAATCAGTAATGTAATCCATGTGTATAATAAACTTTTGCTGTGCAAAAGTACAAAAATAAGGGGATATAATACCCTTTTCGTGAAAAAAACGTAACTTTGCATCTTGGAAAATGCAATGCTATTAACCTCAAAATGATGAATAAGATAGAGTTACTTTCGCCTGCCAAAAATCTTCAGTATGGTAAAGAAGCCATAAACCATGGTGCCGATGCTGTGTATATAGGAGCCCCGCAGTTTGGTGCAAGGGTGGCTGCAGCCAACTCTGTAAGCGATGTGAGCGAGCTGGTGAACTATGCACACGTATATGGTGCCAAAGTGTATGTGGCTTTGAACACTCTTTTGTTCGACAATGAACTGGACGATGCACAAGTGATGATACATAGCTTATACAATATAGGTGTAGATGCACTTATTGTTCAAGATATGGGTATATTAGAAATGGATCTTCCGTCTATAGAGTTGCATGCTAGTACTCAGACTCATAATGTGAATATGGATAGGATAGCGTTTTTGGAAAAGGTAGGTTTTAGTCGTATAATATTGGGTCGTGAGTTGTCGTTAGAACAGATATCAACGATACGACAATCGACCAACGATGTTGAACTGGAAGCTTTTGTGCAAGGAGCTTTGTGTGTGTGCTACAGTGGGCAGTGTTATCTTTCGCAGTCTATAAACGAACATAGTGGCAATCGTGGTTGTTGTTCGCAGCCTTGTCGTAGCACATATAATATGTATAACGATGATGGTATGTTGCTTCGGCGCAATGCACATCTGCTATCGCTAAAGGATTTCAGTGCCGAATATCATTTGCGTGAAATGATGGAGAGAGGAGTGTCGTCGTTTAAAATTGAAGGCCGGCTCAAAGATATAAGTTATGTAAAGAACGTTACGGGCTACTACCGCCGGCTTATAGATAACATGCTTTTGGGATGTGAGGGCTACGCAAAATCATCGAGCGGAACGACAATGCTGTATTTCACACCCGACTTGGAGCGAACTTTCAATCGTGGTTTTACAGATTACTTCCTTCGTGAACGCCAGCCAATGGCATCGTTGCTTACTCAGAAATCGCTTGGTAAGCAAGTAGGTAAAGTGCTGAAAGCCGATAGAAACACCATAATAGTAGATGGCGATATTGCCCTTACTGCCGGCGATGGTCTATGTTTTTTCAACGATCGGAACGAACTCGAAGGCTGTATGGTAAATAGAGTTGAAGGTAAAAAGGTATGGCTCAACAAGGTTGTAGCAATTGAACGAAATACTGTTTTGTACAGAAATAATGATTATGCTTTTGAGAAAACATTGCAAAACAAGTCGGCCGAACGCAAAATTGCGGTTGCGCTGTTGTTTGCAGAAACATCGGACGGCTTTGCCCTTACCATTACCGATGATGACGGTGTGCAGATAACCGAAAGTATAACAATTGAAAAGGTGTTGGCTGAAAATGTGGATAGGAGCAAAGATCAAATAAATAAACAGCTCTCAAAGATGGGCGATACACCGTTTGAGGTAAAGGATATAATTATTAATTGTACTAATACATATTTTATACCTGCTTCGGTGCTCAACGATATAAGGCGTAGGGTAGTAGGTAAACTGATAGAGAAACGTGTGGAACTGAACCTGCCAAAACCTTATATATTTCAGCCCAACGATGTTTCATATCATAATACAGAGGTGGGGTATCGCGAAAATGTGGTGAACCGACTTTCAGAACGTTTCTACAATCGCCATGGCGCCAAGGTTATAGAACATGGATTGGAACAAACCAAAGAATATTGCGGTAAGGCTTTGATGACCACAAAATATTGTATAAGATACGAGATAGGACAATGTTTGAAACGTAATAACGTAGATAAAAATTATGTACAAAACCTATATTTGGAGAACAATAAGAAGGTATATCGCCTACAGTTTAACTGCACTGACTGTGAGATGCAGATATTTGTTGCGGATGGATTGCCAAAGAATGTAAAAAGATAAGAAGTTGCACAATCTTATTGATTCAAATACGTTACACCAAAATACTGCAATGAATATTTGTACAACGTAACTACTATATTAATAATATGGAACTAAAAAAAGAATTGAAAGATTTGGTATTTGAGAAAGCACAATTGAAACAAAATGTGTACAATGCCACTAAAGAAACATTCGAAGAGTTTAGAAATACAACCAAAGAACTTATAGAAGCCTTTCAGCTACAGTCGGGCAAAGAGAATATAGATGTAGCGTTCGAGTTTAAAGATAGAGGCGATTTTGAATTTGAAGTGAAGTTTGCCGGTGATGTACTTATATTTATGATGCACACCAATGTGTTTGAGTTTTCAAGAAACCATGATGTGATGAAGACTTCTTATGTAAAAGATGATCCTAAGCGCTCGTATTGTGGAACTATACAAGTATATAATTTCTTAGCAGATTCGTTTCTTTATAATCGTGATAATGATTTGGGCTATATGATAGGTCGGATATTTGTAAATCACGAGAAACATTACTTTATTGAAGGTAAAAGAGAGTTAGGGATGCTGTATAATAACTTTAATACTGCAAAAGTAACGAAAGATACTGTTTTAGAGATGATTGAGTCTGCAATTGCATATACTACCAATTTTGACCTCTTAACTCCGCCTTACGACGAGGTAAAATTAGTTTCTGTGGCAGAAATGAAGATGTCTTTTGATAGAAAAATGGTGGTAACGGGAAAAAGATTAGGTTTTCGTTTTCAGGCAGATACTGACTAGTGGAAGAAAAAAAAGTATTTTTTTGACAAAAATATTTGGTCAGTTCGGAAAAAGTTAGTAATTTTGCACTCGCAAATTGAGGGTGAGAGAGAGTTTGAAGTGATACAATTTGTGAGAAAATGGTCCGTTCGTCTAGCTGGTTAGGACGCAAGATTTTCATTCTTGAAATCAGGGGTTCGAATCCCCTACGGACTACAAGATAATTAAATTAGAGAAATGGCAAATCATAAATCGTCGAAAAAAAGAATTCGTGCAAACGAAAGAAGAAGAATAGAAAATAGATATTACGCTAAAACTATGCGTAACGCATTGCGTGATTTTAGAGCTTTGAATGAGAAAGCTGTTGCTGAAGAACGTTTACCAAAGATGATGTCTATTATAGATAAACTAGCAAAACGTTCAGTTATTCACAAGAACAAAGCTTCTAACTTGAAATCTAAATTGATGCGTCAAGTGAATGCTATGTAGTTAGATGTTTGTTAGCGGATATAGATAAGTTTTAAAGATTTTGATATAGTTAGTGATATAATTGAGTTAGTTGGTCCGTTCGTCTAGCTGGTTAGGACGCAAGATTTTCATTCTTGAAATCAGGGGTTCGAATCCCCTACGGACTACATAGTTTGAGATGTAATAAATTAAAGGATGTATGCTTGTAGTAGTGTACATCTTTTTTTGTATAGATATGCATATAGGAGGTTAAAAATATGATACTATTCAGATATAAAATTACACCGTTGGTGTTGGTATCATCAGTCTTATTCATGTTGTCCTGTAGGTCAGTAGTGAATATAGCTGATGATGAGTTTAGAAATCATTTGTGCAAAAACGGATATATCGATTTTGATAATGAAGGTAATACATATTTGACTAAATCAGGTAAAGAACTGAATAGATTAGATTGCTCTAACCTAGAGATAAAATCGTTGGAGGGTATAGAGAATTTTGTAAATCTTGAGGTGTTGAAGTGTCAGAATAATAAGTTGAAACGCTTGAATTTGAGTAAAAATAGGAAGTTACAAATGTTGGAATGTTATCAAAATGAATTGAGAAAATTGAATGTAAAAAACTGTGTAGACTTGAAAGTCGTTATCTGTAGTGACAATCCGTTGAAGACCATAGATCTTAGTACAAATATCAATCTGCAAGAGTTTTCGTGTATAAGTGGTGAACTTAAGAGTTTGAATGTGTCGTATAATTCGGAACTTATAATATTGGAAATAGGAGATAACGATATTAAAGAATTAGATGTATCGAACAACAAGAAACTGAAAAATTTACTAGTATTCTTTAATCCGATAAAGACTTTGAATTTGAAAGAGAATCGTTGGCTTGAAGAACTCTATTGTAGAGGAACTAAGATAACAACGTTAGATCTTTCCCAAAATTATAGTCTTAACAAAGTCTTATGTTTAGACACCCCGCTTAAGGAACTTTATATTTACAAAACTTGTAATAATTATAATCTCAAACTTATGGTTCCTGATAGTACAGTGGTTGAATATAGATAGTCAAGTACTAAAGAATGAATTTTATTTTTATTTTAAGTTGTCATATTTAGAATTTTGAATGCAAAAAGATTGTATTGTTTATTAAAGAAAATCTTGAAGTGTAAGAAGTACATTTAAGGCAAAGAGATGGAATATAGGCTATTTCTAACTATAAAAGATTGAAAACATAAAATATAAATATATTGAAATTCTAATTTTATTTGAAATACTTATGCATATTTTTCAGTTGTACTGAATAGCTTATAAGTGCTATTCCCAGCATTATCAAAGATATACTTATCCATACTACAACAACTTCTGTGCCGAAAATGAGAGGTTGCGATAATACAATGAATGCACAAATTATAGTCATAACACCCATAAGTAATGTCCATCCATATCCGGGTATTTCCATGATGTTCATATCATCGCTTATCCCTATCATGTTGATACCTTTAAATAAAATCCATATTCCTATAAGTAAAGGTAGTATAGTAGCAGATATTGTCAAGCTGAAAATAAGAATAAAGCCAAGTAATATTTCAACTATTCCACTTATAAAGATCCACATTTTGCTTGTGATTATGTGGTGCGAATTTGTAGACAAAGCAAGGTTAGATACTCCTGATACAAAAATAACAATACCTATTATGGACGATAGGAAAATGTAACTGATAGTAGGGTTGAACATCATAATAATTCCTACCACTACAAGTATTAAGCCAACTATTGAGAAAGACCACCAAAATCGAATTATTTTATTTGATGATTCCAAGCGCTGTAATAATTTATTTTTCATAGTATAAATTTTAGGTTAGGGTAGTATAACAAATACTATAGATATATGTTTTTTGGGGGGATATATCTTGGAATATTTTTGAATGAACTATTTTCTAGAATAAATTTGTTATATTGATGAAAAATATATATCCAAATACTTGAAAATAAATTTATTTCACAATTTGATAAATAAAATTTTGGATATAATTTGTTCAATAAAAAAAAAGTATGTAGGTTTGCAAAATATTTAAATGAGATAAAACTTAATCAAATCTCTTGCAAAATACTGTGAGAGAGGGATTTCTAAAGGTAAAATTAATATGGAAGATCTGAAAGAAAGTATCATTAATCCAGAAACTTCAAATGTTGAAGTAAACAATAATGCAGAAACATTTTTTTCTGCTGATGAAACACAAAAACTGAATTCTGTTGAAACAGAAGAGTTATCTAATCAAGCGCCTGAAGCTGAAAATGAAGATTCTTTGGTAGAGAAATACGAAGAGCCAACTGTTGATTATTCGGCCTATACGCGAGAACAACTAGTTGATGCACTAAAGGAATTGGTGGAAAATGAAAGTATTTTGAGAATCAAAAACAGAGTAGCATCGATAAAGTTAGCTTTTACGGCTCTCAATAAAGTTTTTCAAAATGAACAATTTGAGGCATTTTTGGCTAATGGAGGTAATAAAGATGAGTATCATCCATCAGATGATCAAATCTCTGTTAATTATCGAAAATACATAAACAAATATAGAGAAAATCGTCAAAAATATCAAGAAGAACAAGAGTCTATAAAGTTGAAAAACTTGGCTCTAAAGAAAGAAATATTAGAGGACCTGAGAACACTTATCGAAGCTGACGATACTTTGAAGCAGACTCATGAAGATTTCAAAGTCTTGCAAACTAAGTGGAAGTCAATAGGTGAAGTGCCTCGTGCAGAGATTAACAATCTATGGCAAACATATCATTTTTTGGTGGAAAAGTTCTTCAATAAAGTGAAGATCAATAGAGAATTGAGAATGTTGGATCTGAAGCGAAATTTGGAACAAAAGATTGAACTTTGTGAAAAAGTGGAAGAACTTTTGGTAGATGCTTCGGTAATTGACAGTTTTAAGAAGTTGCAGCAATATCGTGAACAATGGAGAACGATAGGACCTGTACCATCTGATAAGAACGAAGAGATTTGGGTTCGTTTTTGTAATGCTACAGAGCAGATAGACCAACGTAGAAGAGATTTTTATGACCAACGTAAAGAGGAATTGGATAAAAACTTGTTAGCTAAAACCGCTCTTTGTGAGAAAGCAGAGGAACTTACTGCAGTTCAACCTGAAAAAATAAACGTTTGGAATGAAATTTCCAATGAGTTGAACGATATGCTTAAGGTATGGAAAACAATAGGACCTGTACCAAAAGATGTGAATGAATCTATATGGGAGCGTTTTAAATCGACTCTTGATAAATTCTTTGAAACTAAGAAAGAACATTTTGAAAAGTTGAAGGATGAGCAAGCCAATAATTATAATTTGAAAGTAGATCTTTGCATGCAAGCAGAGGCTATAGCAAAGCGTGATGATTGGAAAAAAGCTACTGATGATCTTTTGAAACTGCAAGAAGAATGGAAACAAATAGGTTCTGTACCACGTAAAGTTTCTGATAAAATATGGACAAGATTCCGTTCGGCATGTGATGAGTTCTTTGCACGTAAAGCTGAATACTACTCGGAAATAAAAGGTTCTGAGATGGAAAATTTGGCAAAGAAACGTGAGATAATTGAAAAAGTAAAACAATTTGAATTTGGCGAAGATAAGGAAAAGAATCTTGCAGTAATAAAGGAATTTCAACGAGAGTGGGTAGAGATAGGTCATGTGCCTATTGCAGAGAAAGATAAACTTTATAAAGAGTTTAGAGATACTATAAATAAACATTTTGACAAGTTGAAAGTATCGGCTCGCGAAGCACAAGAAACTATGTATCGTGAACGTCTCAAAAATGTATCAGGTGGAGATATGGGTAAATTTGTTTCTGAAGAAAAGCGCGAATTGCAAGATAAGATTCAAAAACTTAAAGCCGATTTGATACTTTGGGAAAATAATTTGGGCTTTTTGGCAAATTCAAAGCAAGCAAATATTTTGAAAGAAGAATTTGAAAAGAAAATGCAGTCGGCACGTCAGCAAATAGCTCTTCTAGAAGCTAAACTTAAGATACTGAATGAAGAGGTAAATGCAAAGAAAGAAAACGAAAAACAAGAATAAGAATTATAATAAAGGGGGCGTAGTTCACTGCGCCCTCTTTTGTTTATAAGAAATAAATCTTTAAAGGTTAAATGTTGTATTTAGGTGTGGAGGAATTTAAGCTAAAGATATTTTGATGTTTAACTGCTGATAATAAAGAATGTATCTCTAATATTTTTTGTTGAATGAATTTCCTTATAATACATATATATTTATACCCTATAATCAATCCTTTCGTGATAGGGTATTATGGCAGTGGTGATATACTGTAAATCGTCGGATGGTATATAGCTTCAAAATAGATCGTGAAGTAGATGAAATTACCTCACGATGCTTATGAAACTACTACGTGAAGTAGATAAATTTACATCGTGAGGTAAATTTTGTTTTTCGGTCGCTTTATTTTTATGTATCTAAAGGTAATTTCTTAAAATTCCACGTTTCAGATAAATAGAAGGATATTTTTTGAAACTTTTGCATGATTTTCGTTTTTCTAATTCCTTTATCTTTCTTTTTAAATTATATTCCAACTGTGCTCAATCAAAAGAAACTAGAAATATTTCTAGTAAAAATCCGCAAATCAAATTTTAGAAATTGCCTAGAATATAATGTGTTGAAACTTTGCATTTATAGAAACAATCATTAGGAAAATTGATTTTATCGGCATTTACTGAATATACTAGGTGCGGAGATTTAAGTCTAAATAAGTTTTATATAACACAGATCTTAGAGTTTTATGATGAAAATATGGCAAAATATTGTGTGCAAACGATTGGAAAAAATGACAATTTGCCATAGAGAAATGTAATTATATGTAATTCTAATCATTATTTGGGATAAAAAAAGAAGTGATTTTTCTAAATTCATAAACTCTGATATTTAGAATATTGACACTGAATGTAGATAAAAAAAACTTTTTTTTTGATTAGAAATATGTGTAAATCAAATAAATTTCGTACCTTTGCAAAACGGAATAAGAATAAGAGGGGGCGAAAAGTCCCCTCTTTTAGTAGTTTGAAAAATGATAGATAAAGTAGGAATATTAGATTTAGTATGCGGTTTCTTGGAAGGTACCGATAAGTTTTTGGTGGATTTGCATATATCGAAAGACAATAGAATTAATGTGTCAATTGATGGTGATAACGGAATTAATATTGATGATTGTATAGAGTTGAGTAGATATATTGAAAGTCATTTGGATAGGGAAGTTGAAGATTTTGAATTGAACGTAGCATCGGCAGGATTGGATACACCACTAAAACTTTTAAGGCAGTATAAAAAGAATGTTGGACGTAGCTTAAGAGTAGAGTTGATGACTGGTGAGATAAAAGAGGGTGTATTAGTCGAAGCAACAGATGATAGAATAATATTAGAGTTGGATTTGACCAAGAAACAAAAAAAAGAGGGTGTTCCGTGTGAATTTGAATGCCCATACAGTGAGATAAAAACAGCAAAAATAGTGATAAAATTCTAAACGTATGTTATGGAAACATTGAATTTGATAGAGTCCTTTTCAGAGTTTAAGGAATTTAAAAATATTGACAGAGAAACGTTGATGCGTATATTGGAAGAGGTATTTCGTAATGCTTTAGTAAAGCGTTATGGTACCGATGAGAATTTTGATATTATTGTCAATATTGATAAGGGCGATTTGGAAATATTCCGCACTCGTGAAATCGTAGAAGATGGCGAAGTTGTAAATGAAAGAACACAGATAGCTTATTCTGAAGCGATTAAAATAGAAGCGGATTTTGAAGTAGGCGAGGATTTGTCAGAACCTATACGTTTGAAGGATTTTGGTCGTAGAGAGATATTGGCTATAGGTCAAAATCTAAAAGCAAAAATCCAAGATTACGAAAAGTCCTTGATGTTCCAAAAATATAAAGAAAAGGTTGGAGAGATAGTAGTGGGAGAAGTGTATCAGGTTTGGAACAAGGAAATGTTGATATTAGATGAAGAGAAGATAGAATTAGTGCTTCCAAAAGCAGAGCAAATACCTGCAGATCGTTTTCGTAAAGGTGATACAATACGTGCAGTGGTTTTGAAAGTTGAAATGAGAAACAACAATAACCCTGTTATAGTATTGTCAAGAACATCACCAATATTTTTAGAACGTTTGTTGGAATCAGAAGTTCCTGAAATATATGACGGATTGATAACTATAAAGAACATAGTGAGAGTACCCGGAGAACGTTCAAAGGTTGCTGTGGAATCATATGACGATCGCATAGATCCAGTAGGCTCGTGTGTAGGTATGAAAGGTGGACGTATTCATGGCATAGTAAGAGAGTTGAGAAATGAAAATATTGATGTTATCAACTACACAACAAACAATGAATTGTATATACAACGAGCTTTGAATCCTGCCAAAGTATCATCAATCAAGTTGATACCCGAAGAAAATCGTGCAGAAGTTTTCATGAAACCTGAAGAAGTTTCGTTGGCAATAGGTAAAGGTGGTCATAACATAAAATTGGCTAGTAAACTTACAGGTTTTGAAATAGATGTATATCGCGATACAGATGAAGATTTTGATGATGTGGATATTCGCGAATTCTCGGATGAGATAGAACAATGGGTAATAGATGAACTTATAAAAATAGGTTGTGATACAGCTAAGAGTGTATTGGCTATATCGCCCGAAGAATTGTTGCAACGTACAGAGTTGGAAGAAGAAACAATAGACTCTGTATTGCGAATATTACAAGCAGAGTTTGAAGAGTAGTACAAGATACTGCGTGCAAAAAGCAGCCTTATCGTGTGAGCGATAAGGCGTTGGCTAAATATAACAGAAAAGATAGGCTTTGTTATATTTACAAATAGAGATATATTGTTGAATTATATTCAGAAACTTATTATAAAGTAGATTATGTCAGAAGAAGTAAAAAATATCAGGCTAAATAAAGTTGCGAAAGAGTTGAATGTGGGTGTTACTCGTTTGGTAGAATTCCTAGCTAAGAAAGGTATTCATATAGAGAGCAGTCCCAATACCAAAATTTCTGGCGACGTTTATGAATTATTGGCGAAAGCATTTCAGTCGGAACGTGCAGTAAAAGAAAATGCTGACAAGATTGAAATAGTTGCTCCTGTAAGAGATTCTGTAGTGATAGAGGCAGCACCGATAGTAACTCAACCTGAAGAAACTAGCACTGATAGAGAAGATGTTCAAGAAGTCTTTATTAAAGATTATGTAGAGGTTGCATCATCTAAAAAAACTTCTGACAAAGAAGAAAAAGTATCTGAAAATATAGCAGTGGAACAAAATGAGCCTGAATTTGAGCCACAAGTTATTCAAGCTTCTGTATCGAGCAACAATAGTGAAGGGGATGTGTTCAAAGCACAACTTAAGATTGTAAATAAAATAGATCTAGACACTATAAACGCTAAAAGTCGTCCTGATAAAAAGACCAAAGAGGAGCGTGAGCAAGAGCGTACAGAAAAGAAAGCACAGAAAGAGGCCGAAAGAAAGAAGGCTCAAAAGCAACGTAAAGAAGAGAAAAAGAAGGCTGAAAAGGCATTGAAAGCGAAGCAAAAACAAGAATTGCAATCTGAAACTACTGTAGTAGAAGATGTCAAGACTGTAGATAAGTTGGAAACTACAACAAAACCGGAAGTAAAGGTTGTGGTAGAGAAAGAACCTGAACATATCGAAACACAGTATACAAAACTAGAGGGACCAAAAATCGTTTCCAAGATAGATATATCGCAATTTGATAAGCCTAAGCAAAAGTCATCAGATAATAAAGTAAAAAGCGATGTTGTTTCGGATGATGATAAGAAGAAGAAAAAGCGCAAACGTCTGAAAAAAGAATCGTTGACTGAAGGTTTGATGACACAAAATCAAAATAAAGGAACCGATAAGAAAGACAAAGATAAACCAAAGAAGGACAAGAAGGATAAGAATAAGAAGCCGATAAAGAAAAAGCAAGAGATAGATGATGCTGAAATAGAAAAGCAGATACGCGAAACATTGGCTCGCTTGAGTCCTCTTGGAAAATCAAAGACTTCGAAACACCGTAGAGAGAAACGTCAAACTGTTCATCAGCAGATAGAGGAGGAACAAATAAGAGAAGCCGAAAACAAGAATATATTGAAAGTAACAGAGTTTGTTACTGCAAATGAACTTGCAACTATGATGGATATACCTGTAACTAAGATTATAGCTACATGTATGGCTGTAGGTATGTTTGTTTCGATAAACCAACGTTTGGATGCTGAGACTATCAAACTTATAGTTGATGAGTTTGGTTATCAAGTAGATTTTGTAAGTGCTGATTTGGTTGATGCAATCCATGAGATAGAAGAAGAAGATAACCCTGATGATTTGGTTTTGCGCAACCCTGTAGTTACTGTTATGGGACACGTTGACCACGGTAAGACATCTTTGTTGGACTATATCCGCAACTCTAACGTTATAGCAGGTGAAGCAGGTGGTATAACCCAGCATATTGGTGCTTATGAAGTTACTACTGCAGATGGAAGAAAGATAACATTCTTGGATACTCCCGGTCACGAGGCTTTTACAGCAATGCGTGCACGTGGTGCCAAGATTACAGATATTGCAATTATTGTAGTGGCAGCTGATGACCGTGTGATGCCACAAACAATAGAAGCTATCAACCATGCCCAAGCTGCAAATGTACCTATTGTATTTGCGATAAACAAGATAGACAAGCCGGCTGCTAATCCGGATAAAATCAAAGAAGAATTGGCAAATATGAACCTATTGGTTGAAGAATGGGGTGGTAAATACCAAAGCCAAGACATATCAGCAAAGAAAGGTTTGAATGTAGATTTGCTATTGGAAAAAGTGCTCTTGGAAGCAGAAATATTGGAACTTAAAGGTAATCCAAACAAACGTGCTAAAGGTACAATTCTTGAGTCGTCGTTGGATAAGGGAAGAGGATATGTTGCCAAGATATTGGTACAAGATGGTTCGATAAAGACCGGAGACCCCGTGTTAGCAGGAAGTACATACGGTCGTGTAAAAGCTATGTACAACGAACGGAACCAAATCGTAAAAGAAGCTGGTCCTTCTACTCCTGTATTATTATTAGGTTTGAATGGAGCACCACAGGCAGGTGATACTTTCAATGTGGTGGAAAACGAAAAAGAAGCAAAAGATATTGCATCAAAACGTTTCCAACTACAACGCGAACAAGGTATACGTACTCAAAAACATATAACTTTGGACGAAATTGGTCGTCGTATAGCCATCGGCGATTTCAAGCAGCTTAACCTTATTGTCAAAGGTGATGTTGACGGTTCGGTAGAAGCATTGAGCGATTCATTGTTGAAATTATCAACCGACGAGGTACAAGTAAATGTAGTGCATAAGGCTGTGGGGCAGATTACAGAGAGCGATGTATTGCTTGCCACTGCGTCAAATGCCATCATTATAGGTTTCCAAGTACGTCCCTCGGTACAGGCTCGTAAACTTGCAGAAACAGAGCAGATCGATATACGCCTATATTCAATTATATACACTGCTATCAACGAACTTAAGGATGCTATTGAAGGTATGCTTAGCCCCGAGATACAAGAGAAGATCATTGCCAACCTCGAAATCAGAGAAACCTTCAAGATATCAAAAGTTGGTACAATCGCAGGATGTATGTGCTTGGATGGAAAGATTTTGCGTACAAGCAAGGTGCGTATCATACGTGATGGTATAGTGGTATATACAGGAAAACTTGCAAGTTTGAAACGCTTCAAAGATGACGTGAAAGAAGTAGTTAGCGGACAAGATTGCGGTTTGAGCGTAGAAAACTTCAATGATATCAAAACAGGTGATATAGTAGAAGCATACGAAGAAATAGAAGTAAAACGTAAGTTATAATATATCAATAGATATAGTTGCCCCTATAGTTCAACGGATAGAACGGAAGTTTCCTAAACTTGAGATCTAGGTTCGATTCCTAGTGGGGGTACAAAGTTTTCATATCTAGATGGGGTTGTAGTCGAAAAGATTACAGCCTTTTTTTATAACTAGGTTCTTAATAATCATTTTCTAACAAAATAGAGAACCTACCTTTGCTATTTTGTTGGAATTTTCGGTCGGCAAAATTCTACTATTTATTCAACCGATTCAAATAAATAGACTTTTAATATTTAAATTCTAATTCTCATATTATCCACAAATGCACCGCACATTGATAATATAGTGTCCTGACGTAGACTTACACCTTGCCCCGGCATAGGAATGCTGCTAGTCCCGGCGTAGGGTTGCACCTTGCCCCGGCGTTAGATTGATGGTCCCCTTTCGCCGAAAGGAGGTATCGCTTTCGCCGAAAGGAAGTATTGCTTTCGCCGAAAGGAGGTATTGCTTTCGCCGAAAGGGAATATTGCTTTCGCCGAAAGCAGACTATAAACCCTACGCAAGGCTTACCATAAACCTTACGCAAGGGTTACCATAAACCTTACGCAAGGGCAAATGCAAACCTATGCAACGATGAAAACAAACCTATGCAACGCCGCTGAACAACCTATGCAAAGGCAACAGCAATAACATTGGTAGCACAAATATTTTTTATGGCAATTTCTAAAAATTGCTTTGCAGGTGATTTGCGGAATTTTCTTAGGAAGATTTCTACTTTCTTTTGATTGAGTGTAGCGGACTACACGATTGAAAAAGAAATAGAAAGATTTTAAGAAAAAACGCAAAGCACGCAAAAGTTCTTTTATTTTTTAATAGTGTTCATAGAACGTGGAATTTTTAGAAGTTGCCTTATCTAAGTCGAACTTCTGTAAAAATGCTTTGCAGGTGATATGTAGGATGCTGACTTCGGCGATGTTGCCATCGCTCTAAATAGCTGATGAATTGGTATTGCTCTTCGGTCGCTTAATCGCAACGTTGCTAGAATGATTTCGGCAAAAACGCAAATCACACAAAAGTTTAAAGAAGAAGCGTTCGAAATACCTAAAACGTAGAATTTTTAGAAGTTGTCTATAATAAAAGTTCGATAAAATCGTTGACATAAACAATAATAGATATAATATGGAACAAGAAATAACATATAACAGATATCGCAATAATGCATACATCCTATTTATTGCCGTTGCATTGTTGTGCAGTTGTGGAGGAAAGGTTTCGGACAAAAAGTTTGTAAACCCACAATTGATAGAAATGGATGCTGACACCATTACTCAAAGTCTTCCTAATGTTTTTGTAAGCGACCGAGATACTAATCAATATAAGCAGTGCTTGTATAGGTTGAAAGAGTTGGTGGATAGTAATATCACTATTCCGGCCAAAGTGCTGTGCGAGGCAGCGCCCCGCTCTGACGAAGAGTATCATATTTGCTATGATTTGACAGAATGTAAGTGGATAATAGTACGAGAAAATTATAATGCCTCACTTATCGATATGGATTATTTATTGTATCGCTATGCAGTGGCTGATAGTGCAGGTGTTATGGAGGCGTATATGTTGTTTGGTGAGTTTGTGGATGGATATGTGGCTGAATCTACTTTCGATAAATATATTGAATTGGAAAGGATGTATCCATCTAAGTTTTCAGAACTGCGGAAGCAAAGGTCTGAGTGGTGGAACAGCATTTATGATGAATGGAAGATTATTAGTGAGAATGATTATCTTATGCTTGATAGCGGAGATGTATTAGATATATAAATTGTACAATAATATGGAACAAGAAATAATACTTAACGAACAAGAATATTCTGCTAAGCAAACTGACTGTAAGAATATTTTCTTACTGCAGTGTATTATCGTTGGAATAGCAGTATTCTTTTGTATGTTTGGGAATGTAATGGCTCAGGGAAAACAATCATTTCCCGATACTATCACGATGTTTGTTGGAGAAAAATATATCAACCTTACCCGTACTCGTATAGATGAGTATGGAATTGTTTATGAAACTAATGAGCATTTTACAAAGAATGATACCAATTATATATACACGGCTCTTGAATATTGGTGGAGTGATGAGAAAAACAAATATATTTGCGATACGGGTTACTATTTTATTTTGTCTCATAAGCTGAAGAATCATATTCAAAATGTAGAGCAAATCAGTTGCCAACGTTATTGGCCTAAAAGTGGAGAAAGTTTGGAACACCATAATATGTGTTATTTAGAACTCAAAGAACAAGTGCCGATATTGAATTCGTATAATCTTGGTGATATGCCACGGAGGTGGTATCCTCTTGTGAAATATGACGGCAGATACTACTTTAGTGTAGATAAGAATTATGTATATGAGTTTTGCGATAGTTTGATTATATTCTATGGGCAAGAGGTGGCGTATAATAATTTGAATGATTTCTGCAGGTTAGATAATGGAGGGTGGTCTTTCAGCTACATGCATCCCGTCTACACTATTACAAAAGTGACAATAGAGCCATGTAAGCATTTGAAAGGGGTATATATTATGACATCAACAGCACCCGGAGTGCAAGTGGAGCGAACGTTGTTGGCTACAGACGAAAGTATTGTAAATTTCGATATTATTGATTGGAGAAGTACAAGCCACATAGAAGTAGGGCTAAATGCTTATGAGAAAATTGATTTTGATTCATTAAAATAAAACATACTATAATGGAACGAGAAATAATGCATAAAAGCAACCTTGATACATCGCCAATTATTATTTACACTACCGAAGATGATAATATATCGCTTGATGTGAAATTAGAAAACGAAACGGTGTGGCTTTCACAAACACAAATGGCAACGTTATTTGGTCGTGATAGAACTGTTATAGCTCGACATATAAATAATTGTTTTAAAGAAGGAGAACTTGATAGAAATATCACATGTGCAAAATTTGCACATGTGGGTATAGATGGTGACCAAGTGTATGAAACTACGATGTATAATCTTGATGTTATAATATCTGTTGGTTATCGCGTAAAATCAATCAATGGTACTCGTTTTCGTCAATGGGCAAACAAAATACTCAAAGATTATATCATAAAAGGTTATGCTATAAATGATAAGATTAAACTAAAACATTATAATGAACTTAAAGATGTTGTTCGATTACTTGCTCACACTGTAAACACACAAGAAAAGCTTACCGATGACCAATCTGTTGGTCTTTTATCGGTTGTTGCTGATTATGTTTATGCTCTTGATACCCTCGACCGTTATGACTATCAACAGCTTGTTATAGAAAAGACAACTAAAGAAGAACGCTTTCATGCAACATACGAAAATGCAATGGAGGCAATCCTTAATTTGAAAGAGAAGTTTGGTGAAAGTAATCTTTTTGCCAATGAAAAGGATGATTCTTTCAAAAGTTCCATTGGTCAAATATATCAAACTTTCGGTGGCGAAGAGTTGTATCCAAGCATTGAAGAAAAAGCTGCAATGTTGCTTTATCTTGTAATAAAAAATCATTCATTCAGCGATGGCAACAAACGTATAGCAGCAATGCT
>JAGCLZ010000139.1 GCA_017646685.1 Bacteroidales bacterium
AATTTGTATCAATACACTTAGAACCACTGCAAAGATAAGTAATATCGGTGATATATGCAAGAGGTTGCTTGTTAAGCCACAACTCTCGCCTCCTTACCTTCATAACCTCACATCGTTGATTGGCAGCCTCCCCAAAGGGTTTGGGAAGGTTCCCCAAAGGGTTTGGGGGACTTCCCCAGAGGGTTTGGGAGGTGTTCCCAAAGGGTTTGGGAGGGTTCCCCAATGGCTTTGGGGAGGTATGCTGTCAAGCAACGGAGTTTTACACGTTAAGCAGCGGAAGTTTTGGTGATGAGGATAGCAAATCACAATGTATGCCGGTTGCAAATCATAAGCATGCGATTTAGGCATCAAAACTCCCATACTTACGGGTCGAAACTATGGGAGTTTCGGGTCGAAAGTATGGCACTTACGGGGCGTAAACCGCATGGTTTTGGAATGCAAGTGTGTGATAAGATTTTTGATAACTGCCAAGGTGGGATAGGCTCAATTTAGAGACTGTAAAATTTTGATGTAATGCTTGACGAAATATAAAGATTAAGGCAACTTCTAAAAAGTTCCACGCACTGAGTTTCTTTTTGTAGTTTTTCAAGAACTTTTGCGTGTTTTGCTTTTTTTTAGAAGTTGCCTTACGTTAGCAATTAACAACTATCAACCAACGTTCCTTCTATAGCACCACTCCATAAAATTGATTGTCGTCCGTGGGGGCAGTGTTTGGTTGTATCGTTGGCTTGTCGCCCTTAAACCTCACCTCGTGCAAGGGGAACTCTTTGGCCAGTTCGCCTGAATAATAGAAGTCGAAACCTATAGCTCCAAAGGTATAAATCTTGTCGGCCACCGTTATGCGCGAGCCACCACAACGTGGGTCGGGCTTGGGAACAGACTGCGAGAATCCCACATTGAAAAGGGTAAACAATAGGTCCGGGCGGTCGGAAATATCATAGCCTGCACGTCGCCATTGCAGCATGGTCTGGTGCAATATGCATCCGGTATAGATATATGAATATAGATGATTACGATAGTCCACAAGGCGTGCCACACGCTCGGTATCGGGTTCTGAGGTTTTGAAATCCAAAAGGTTTTCATATTCTTTACCCATATAGAACACAGAAGTATCGTTCTTGAGATTACGCTCTACCTGCATGGCTGTAAACTCTTTTATACCATTGACACCCAACGAAAATTGCGATTGTACCGAAAGAACCTTTACCGGCCCAAGGTATTTCTTATACATCTCACGTTTGGAATTGAACAGTCTTATCTGCTCGCCAACCAAACAACCCACTATCAATCGGGGTTCTACACCGGTAAGCATGGCAGCACTATCTATAAGTTCCTTGTCCTTAAGTATAGCCACTTTCAGAGCTTCCCACTCGGCAGTGTTCATCCACGGCACCACATTGGTATCTACAATAGTACCGGTTTTGTCCATCAGTGCTTCTACTTCGGCTTTCAAAGCGTTGTAGTCGTCATTGTCGTAAACATACACTTCGGCAGCGGCAATCATCTTATCCATGATATTGGGATTTTCACAATACTTTGATGCCTCCCAAATAATACGACCATTTACAGGAAAAGCCTTATTGATGACTGCCAACTTTAGCATTCTATCGGCATCGGCAGCCTGGATAGAAAGGGAATCCGATGGAACATCGAGGGTAGCCACCTCGGCCAAATAGCGGTCGTTTCGATCAAAAGCACCACTATTGTTGGTAAGGCCCAACTTATAAATAGCCCATGCTCCTATGATAGCAGCACCGGCAATGGCAAAAAGGTGAACCACAATCATATATGTCATACGAACAAATTTTCGCTTGTAGAACGGAGTCTTTTTTGTTTTTTTCTGCTGATTTTGTTCCATGTTATTCCCGAGTTGATAATAAAAAGCCGAATACAAAGATTCGGCTTTTACAAAAAATAGTTATTAACAAATTAAAACAATCGTTACATTATAAGAGCATCTACCCATGTATTGTATCCTACCATATCCATGATAACGTACAAACCAGCACCTGCTAAATAGCCCAATAATGCTAGCCAAGATATTTTCTTTAGATACCAGATAAAGTCTATCTTTTCCATACCCATAACAGCAACACCGGCAGCAGAACCAATGATAAGGATACTACCACCAGTTCCGGCACAGTATGCAAGCATAGTCCAGAACGAACCGTCCATAGCAAAAGCACCTACTTCAGCTATTTCGTACATACCCATAGTACCGGCTACCAAAGGAACGTTATCGATAATAGAAGACAACACACCGATTATAAGGTTAATTAAGTAGAAGTTGTCACCAAAAGCAGAAGCCAATGCTTCAGATAACATCTTAAGGATACCAGCGTTTTGCAATCCGGCAACAGCCAACAATATACCTAAGAAGAATAATATACTTGGAGTATCTATACGTTGAAGAGTATCGGTAATCTTAGGAGTGTAAGTATCTTTGTACTTATGGTTGATTATTTCAGATACAGCCCATAGTACACCCAAACCTAATAACATACCAATGTATGGAGGAAGATGAGTGATAGTTTTAAATACAGGAACGAATAATAATGCACCTATACCCATAGAGAAGATAAGTACACGCAAATTACCAGGGATAACAACACCACTTTTAGAATCATTGTTTTCTGGACGAGTAACTTCACCTTTCATAGAAATAGTGATGATAGCCAAAGGCACTAATAGAGACACAAGGCTTGGCAATAAAGTCTTCATGATAATGCTTACAGTACTTACTTGACCACCAATCCAAAGCATGATAGTGGTAACATCACCAATAGGACTCCAAGCACCACCGGCATTAGCAGCCAAAATAATCATACCGGCAAAAAACCAACGTTCGTTTTTGTCGCCAACCAACTTACGCAACAAAGCGCACATCACGATAGATGTTGTAAGGTTGTCTAACAAAGCCGACATGAAGAAAGTAAGGATACTTAATATCCAAATAAGTTTTCTTTTGTTTTTTGTTTGAATTCTGTCGGTAATAATACGGAAGCCTTGATATTGGTCAATAAGTTCAACAATAGTCATTGCTCCCAACAAGAAGAACAAAATTTCAGCAGTATCGCCCAAGTGTTCGATAAGATGTTCGTGCGAATACTGTCCACCTACGGCACAGAAAGTCCATACCAATGCTCCTAATATAAGAGCTGTCGCTGTTTTGTTTATTTTCAGCGGATGCTCAAGGGCTATAATTGCATAACCGATGATAAATGTTGTAATAAGTGCATAAATCATAATGTGCTATTTTTAATTATTATATATGTTATTTATGTTTCACTATTATCGTTTTCTGTTGTTTTTGTTGTTGGCTCTTTGGCGTTCAAGTTCTTCGTTCATACGTTGCATCTCTTCGAGACGTTGCATGAATTTTGATTTCTTTACCGGTTTGTTTTTGGCACTTATAGTAGCCAAACGTATCTTTTCGCGTATTTTATCTTCGTCGGTAAATTTGCGTATTGCCCACATTTGTATTATGGTTATACACATAGATAAGAAGTAGTAATAGTTAAGACCCGATGAATAGCTATTCAAAGCAAACAACATAAATATAGGCATTGCATACATCATAAACTTCATGCCCGGCATGGTGTTGGTAGCTGCTTGTTGCTTCATAGTTATATGGGTGTACCACAAGTTTACTGCAGCCATAAGCAAACACCAAAGGCTTATATGGTCGCCATAAAGTGGTATATTAAATCCAAAGTTTAATACAGAGTCGTAGCTCGAAAGGTCGTCTACCCACCAGAAGCCTTGCTGACGCAACTCTATACAAGCGGGGAAGAAACGGAACATGGCTATAAGAATAGGAAATTGCAACAACATAGGCAAACATCCCGACATAGGACTTACTCCGGCCTTTTTGTACAATGCCATAACCGCTTGTTGTTTCTTCATAGCATCTTCCTGCTTTGGATACTTGGCATTTATCTCGTTGATTTCGGGTTGCAACACACGCATTACAGCCGACGAACGGTACGATTTGAATGCAATGGGGAATAATACCAACTTAACCAAAAGGGTAAGAACTAAAATAATAAATCCATAATTCCAATTGAATGATTCCAAGAAGTTAAATACAGGAATAATCACAAAACGGTTTATCCATTGCAATAGGAAGAATCCCCAACCAAGTGGTATCTGACGGTCTAGCTGCATTCCTATATCGGCCAATTCGCGATACTTGTTTGGTCCGAAATAGAACTTCATACCTACTGTATAGTCGGCTACAGACTCGTAAGGCAATCCTATCACTGCACTCATATCGCAAAGATAATGAGAATTTGTATCTCTTACATTGGTACGTGTTTCGAGGTCGGCATTGGAAAATTCTTTATCAGCTATAAGCACATTGCAAAAATATTGTTGCTTAAACGATATCCATTGCAAAGGAGTATTTTGTTTTTCTACCTCATCGCGACCTTCGGTTATATAATCAACATCATCACTTACCGGTTTATAGTATATTGATGAGGTACGACGTTCGTTTTCTTTGTTCTTTTCTTGACGTATCAATTGATTATTCCAATACAAATCTACATAAGGTTGCACTTGTATCACATCGTTCAAACCATGGAAAACAATATCGAAATCCACCAAATAATTTTCGGGATATACAATATAACGGAATTCCAAATATTGATTTTCGTTGTATCCGGTCGAATCATCGGTATAAGCGCGCATGCTTATCACCAACGAATCTTTCTCTACATTCAAAGTTGCATCATCTGTAAGCTGAACATTGTTGCAGAAAGTTTTGAATACAAACTTCTCGGTATTGATAAGTTTATTACCTTGAGCAAGAAACACTAGGTTTAGTTGTTCGTTTGGCGAAAGTAGTTGCAACGGCAAACTGTCGTAGGTTCTATAGTCCGACAATATAGCCGATTTCACTCTCGCACCTAGACTTGAAAATTCCAAGTTTAGCGTACTAGTGTTTACCGAAATTGTTACAGAGTCTCCTTCAAGGTTGTTTGAGAAAACTCCAAGTTCATTCTTAGCCATTGCCAAAGCAGCCGAACGAACGCTATCGTTGTCCGATTGAAGTTGGCTTTCGAGTGTATTTTCTTGTGCCAATGATAGGTTTTGCGCTCTCTCCAACGAATCGATACGCATTTGTTCGGCACGCATAATCGAATCGCGCATAGCACGTTGTGCAGCCAACTCCTCCTCTGTGGGAGCAGTCCACCACATATAACCCATGAAAACCAAGAAAATTAGAATAAGTCCGATAATACTTTTTCTGTCCATATCTATTTTATTATGAATATATTATTTATCTTTTACAATGCCATTTTAAAGGTGCAAAGATACTTGTTTTTTTTGAACTTATTGCAAATATTATCATCTTTTTTCGTCTAATGACAATATATTTATAAATAAAAGATTGTTGGATAAGCAAATATGTATAATATTCAAGAGGTGTTATAGTGTACAATAAATAGTTCTACAACACCCAAAATGAGGTTTCTATTCCTCTCTAATACGTTTTTCGATTAGTGTGGTTGAAAATCCGGGGATGAAATCCAAAGTTACCACCTTTCCCCCTCGTGCCGTTACGATATCATAACCCACAATATCCTCAACTTTATAATCGCTACCTTTGATAAGCACATCGGGTTGTAGAGTTTTTATAAGGTTGTAAGGAGTATCTTCATCAAACATCACAACGTAATCAACAAACAGAAATGATGCCAACATCAGGGCTCGACTATATTCGTCATTGATGGGCCTACGCGGACCTTTTAGCCGACGAACAGAATTATCGGTATTCAAACCTATGACAAGATAATCGGCCAAATCACGACTTTTGGACAGATAGTCTATATGCCCCTGATGTACAAGATCAAAACATCCATTGGAGAAAGCAAATGTTTTACCCTCCGATTGTTTAACCTCCATAATAGAACGTAATTCATCGGGATTCAATATCTTGTTCTTTATTATCTCCAAATGTTTCATAAGCATAATTATTGATTTCCGGTTTTGTCGTTTTTCTTTTTCATCAAAGGCAGTGCTATAAGGTATCCCATTCCAAATACCAATGTTACTATCTGTTGTACACCCCACGATATCCAACCCAACGCATATCCTATTGGTTTGGTTATCTTATATATTGCCAATGTTTCGGCAATAAGTGCAGGGTACAAACCTATACCACCCGGGGTTACCATCATACCCACCGAACCAAATATATATACCATAAGAGCGGAAACAAGGGTAAGGTGCATAGTTTCGGGCAACACCTTAAATGCTATATATCCACCCAAAAAATATAAGAAATAAATAAGCAGACTATATATCACAAAAAGCCATGGCCTACGCAGATAAAGGATACTTTTTATACCTTGCCAAAAGTCTATAATTGTTGTCTTAACTTTTAGGAACAAAGGTATTTGCATAAGTTTTTTACGAAAAATTCGATACAACACTATGCACAACACCAATCCTAAAACACCCACAAGAGCAAGAGTTGCAAGGCTAGGTACCGCCATCTTTTGCGACAAAGCATCATAGAGATAATCTTTCAACAAATTAAACTCCAATACCAATCCCAAAAGAACAGTAAGTGCAAAGCCTATCAAATCTATTATACGCTCAGTAACCACCGTACCCAACGATGTTTGAATAGGTATCTTCTCGTATTGGTTAAGCACACCACAACGTAGCACTTCGCCCAAACGTGGCACTGCCAAATTGGCCAAATAAGCTATCATTACAGCACCAAAAGTAGTGGAAACACGAGGTTTATAATCCAAAGGTTCAAACAAAAGTCTCCAACGCAAAGCACGTACTACATGGCTGATAACACCGGTAACGAACACCACTGCTACCCAAAAATAGTTCACATTATCAAAGGCTTGCCATATCTGAGCTTTCTCGTCGGCGGTAAGTTTGGACAAAAACCAATAGATAAAAAATATACCTAAGCCAACAAAGAACACAAACTTAACAATATTGCCAATCTTTTTTCGCATAGGTATTTACTGTATAAAAAAACAAATTTACTGATAACCGATTAGCGCAACTTATTATCTTTTGGAAACACTACCGATGGTGTGAAAGTTTTAGCTTCTTCGAAATCCATCGAAGCATACGATGCGATGATAATAAGATCACCAACACCGGCCTTATGAGCCGCAGCACCATTTATTCCTATAATACCACTTCCTCGTTCGCCTTTTATAGCGTATGTACTAAAGCGTTCGCCATTGGTGATATTATAAATGTCCACACGTTCATTCTCGATAAGGTTAACGGCATCCATCAAATCCTCATCGATAGTGATACTTCCGATATAATCCAAATTAGCTTCAATTACTGTAACTCTATGAATCTTAGATTTTAGTACTTCTATAAACATGCTCTATATTTTTTGCAAAGGTACAAATTTTTTTACGTTATTGCGAAATATCGGAACTTTTATTGAAAATTGTTATACATATTATTTATTATCAATATATTATCGCAACACATTTTTTTATCTCCCAGACACCAACTCCATAGCCATGTATATCCCAAACACAACCTATAGCACACTC
The DNA here is from genome assembly GCA_017646685.1 of Bacteroidales bacterium. GTDB lineage: Bacteria > Bacteroidota > Bacteroidia > Bacteroidales > P3 > HGM05376. The sequence continues at coordinate 7,551 of JAGCLZ010000139.1, forward strand.
ATTGACACAAACAGTATATAAAATACCTTAAATCCACTGAATATCAAACAATAAAATAATATTAAAATTACATTCTTTAATCATCTATTGGATTTAGATAGCTGATGCCGGCATAGCCTTCAAATCGAACATATTGGGGATACAAGACAACACTAAACCACATATTTTTAAATCTAACCAACTATATACTTTTACTGCTATACAGAAAATAAAAAAAACGGTTGAATATGATTCAACCGTTTTCTCTCTAATGTTTCAATTTTAATTATGCAGGGTTGATAGCTCCAACAGGGCATACATCAGCACAAGTTCCACAATCTACGCATTTATCAGCATCGATTTTGTAGATATCGCCTTCAGATATTGCTCCAACAGGGCATTCATTGATGCATGTTCCACATGCTGCACAATCATCACTAATTTTATAAGCCATTTTTATCTGTTTTTTAGGGTTAATAATCTGTTTGCAAAGATAGTCATTTTATTGCTATTGGCAATGATTTTGCGATAGTTTTTTTTTAATATATTGTAATAATTTATCGTGCAATATCTTATAAACAACCATCAGCATTAAAATTTATCGTTTCTATCAACATATTTAGCCAAACTTTGGTTCAAAAAATGAATTTTCGAGGTGTTTTTACTGCAAATTCTTCAATAATTCGCCCATCACTCTGCGTGCCGAACTACCCTCGTAAAGTATCTTGTATGTAGCTTCCACTATAGGCATTTTTATTCCTATTTGATCTACTATTTTCTTTAAACACTTGGTGGCATAATAACCTTCGGCAACCATTTTCATTTCCAGCTGAGCACCTTTCACCGAATAGCCAAAACCTACCATATTTCCAAATGTACGGTTACGACTATGTTGCGAATATGCAGTAACCAAAAGGTCGCCCAAATAGGAGAAGCGATCCATTTGTCTACCTTCCATCGGATGAAGGTGGTTTACAAAGGCTGTCATCTCCAACATTGCATTGGATATAAGTACAGCAAACAAATTGTCGCCATAGCCCAAACCTTTACATATTCCGGCCGAAAGAGCATAAATATTTTTAAGCACTGCAGCATACTCTATACCATGTATATCCTCCGAAAGGGCTGTTTTTACGTATCGGCACTGTATCATGTCTGCTACCCTAACAGCCAAATCCTTATTTTGTGAAGCTACTGTAAGGTAGGTAAGTTTTTGCTGTGCGGTTTCTTCGGCATGAGAAGGACCACTTATTATAGATATCCTATCGTAGTCCACTCCAAATTTATCGTGAAAATAATCTGCAACAATCTGATTTGTTTGAAGCACTATACCTTTTATGGCAGAATGTACATTCTTACCTTCAAACATCTGTGGTGTTACATCCATCAACGAATCATCCAAAAAAGCAGAAGGAACCACAAATAATAAGTCATCTGATTTTTCAATAACTTCGCATATATCGCTCGAAAAATGTATCCTTTCCACCTCGAAATCCACTTCGCTAAGATATGTAGGATTATGTCCTGTTTCCTTCAATCCTTCTACTATCTCCGGCTCACGAATCCACCAATTGATTGTTGTGTCGGGGTGTTCCAAAACAATTTTTGCTACAGCTGTAGCCCAACTTCCACTTCCAAATACTCCTATCATTATATACTAATTATCTTTATTACAAATATTTCGAACTGCATAGCGCAATTCAATATTGTTTGCAAAGTTACATTAAATTTTGGATAATCGCAAGAATACTATTTACCAAGAGATGTTCGAAATGTTTTTTCGTATTAGATCGTCGAACCTAAGCGGCCTCAAATTGTTTAAAAATAAGATATAATACTAATATAAATAGATATGAAAAAGATTTTATTGTTCGGCACCATAGCCGGTATATTTATGTTTTGCCAATGTGGCAAACACCAATCCAAAGCACCTTTTGCAGGCAATTATAGTGTAGAGATGGATCTTTCATACCTCGACACCTTATCGCCTTATGCCGATATGTATTTCTTATTGGCTGCTATGGTTGATTCGGCCAACAGTGGCGACCTTATTCCTTATCAGATTGCTATCAACGACACTTCATTGACCAGCTACTATTCCAACGACGAAAAATTTTCGTATTCTTACACCTACAACAAAGTAAACGACAATTATTATCAACTTACTCTGGATAAAACCGACACTATCGACCTCGAAATTAAAGGCAACGATATAGTTATGATTTTCCCCGACGATATGGCATTTCTACTTCATAAGAAATAGATAAAAAAAGAGCTGTTCCACTAGAGAACAGCTCCCATTTAATAATTTAAAATCATGAAGCTATGAAAAGAATTATTCTTGATTATTTTTTTCCATTTCTTCCTTCAAGTTAGCCAAAGCATCTATATCGCCCAAAGTTGTTCTTTCCAATGTTTCGTTCAACTTTTTAACAGCTTTCTTTGTATTTTTTTCTCTCTTGCTTTCAGCTTCTTCGTTAGCTGCTTTTTCTTCAGCTATAGCATCTTGGAAAGTACGATAGTGCGAAACGATGATTTTCTTGCTTTCTTTCGAAAACTCGATTACTTTGAAATCCAAAGTTTCATCTACGCGAACTTTAGTTTTGTCTTCTTTTTCCAAGTGACGAGTAGGTGCAAAACCTTCAACGCCATAAGGCAAAGCAACAACAGCGCCCTTATCTGTCATGCTGGTGATAGTTCCTTTATGAACAGAGTTTACAAGGAATATTGATTCAAATACATCCCAAGGATTTTCTTCCAATTGTTTGTGGCCTAAGCTCAAACGACGGTTTTCAACATCCACTTCCAATACAACAACTTCGATTTTGTCGCCTATTTTTGTAAATTCGGCAGGATGTTTGATTTTCTTAGACCATGAAAGGTCTGAGATGTGAATCAAACCATCAACACCTTCTTCCAATTCTACAAAGATACCGAAATTAGTAAAGTTGCGAACGATAGCCTCGTGCTTAGAATTTACCGAATATCTGTCAGCTATAGACAACCATGGATCTGGGATAAGTTGTTTTATACCCAACGACATTTTGCGTTCTTCGCGGTCAAGAGTAAGGATAACAGCTTCTACTTCGTCGCCGATATTCATAAAGTCTTGAGCCGAACGTAAGTGTTGAGACCATGACATTTCAGATACGTGGATCAAACCTTCAACACCTGGAACAACTTCTACAAATGCACCGTAGTCGGCAATAACAACTACTTTACCTTTTATGTGGTCACCTACTTGTAGGTTGGCATCCAAAGCATCCCATGGATGAGGAGTCAATTGTTTTAGACCCAAAGCTATGCGACGTTTAGTTTCGTCGAAGTCAAGGATAACAACATTGATTTTTTCGTCCAAGTGTACGATTTCTTCAGGATGGCTGATGCGTCCCCAAGAAAGGTCGGTAATATGGATAAGACCGTCAACACCACCCAAGTCGATGAATACACCGTAAGAAGTGATGTTCTTAACGATACCTTCCAATACTTGTCCCTTTTCAAGTTTAGCGATAATTTCAGCTTTTTGAGCTTCAATTTCGTCTTCGATAAGGGCTTTGTGCGAAACAACAACGTTTTTATATTCGTGATTGATTTTTACCACCTTGAATTCCATTGTCTTATCAACGAATACATCGTAATCGCGGATAGGCTTAACATCGATTTGAGATCCTGGTAAGAAGGCTTCGATGTTGTCAAATACGTTAACGATAAGACCACCTTTGGTACGGCATTTAACGTATCCTGTGATGATTTCTTGTGATTCGAAAGCTTCGTTAACACGTTCCCAAGATTTAAGGATGCGTGCTTTTCTGTGCGACAACAATAGTTGACCGTTTGAATCTTCTTGGCTTTCTACATAAACTTCGATTTTATCGCCGGTTTTCAATTCTGGATTGTATTTCACTTCAGATGCAGGTATAACACCGTCTGATTTGAATCCAATGTTTACAACTACTTCTCTATCGCTGATAGATACTATAGTTCCTTCGATAATTTCTTGTTCTGTAATTTGATTGAAAGTTTTTGCGTAAGCTTCATCTAATTTTGCTTGCTCTGCTTCCGAATAAAGGGTTGTTTTTTTTCCTATAGCACTCCAATCGAAATCCTCTAGGGGTTTGATGTTTTTTAAATCCATCAGTTTTTTTGTTTTTTTGTAACTGCTTACTCAGTTGGGTTTGACTTTATATTACTTAATAAATATCTTGTTACCAATTCATTAGTAAGAATGACAGCAACAAGATACGGTTTGCAAAGTTATGCTTTTTTTGCGAACTATGCAAATGCTTTATCAAATTTATTTTCTATTCTTTATTACAGGTAGGTGTTGTATGAATCAATATTATAGCTTTATGCTTTTATACCCTACCGTCAAATGGTTCGTGATAGGGTGTTTTTAGATCGACGGTATACCATCAATCGGCGGCCGATATAGCACCTCGAATTCACTCGCGAGGCAGCTGAATTTTCCTCGCGAGGAAGATTCAGCTACTACGTGATGTAGGCGAATCGCCCTCGCGATGGAATTTTATTCATTCGTTTATCTATTAAAAAAGTGCTTCGAGTCGCCATGAGCATTGTAGCCTATCTCGCAACCGATGGCATTGATGACTTGTTCCAATTGTTCGTGATAGGCAAAGGCATCATCTTTTACCACCGTTTTGTTTTGGTACAAAAAGTATTGTTCTCTAAAACTTTGAGGTGTAACGTTTGGCATTATTATATTGGCACCTACCACTACTGCTTGTTCTCTAGCATCGGCTCTGAGGGTTTGCAGGGCTGTGGTGGCGGCTATGTTTATGTCTTTCATCATTATCCGTAGTATTGCCACCATTTTCAGGCTCAATTCTAAGCGTTTTTCTACAGAGGGCAAAAGATGGCGATATTGGTACAAGGGCGTGTCGCTATGCTCAATGTAAGGACCCATACCCACCATGTCTACATCCAGGTTTTGGAGGAAAAGTAGGTCATTGGCCAAGTGGTCGATGGTTTGAAAGGGAAGACCTATCATCACACCGCTACCTACTTGGTAGCCTACTTTTTGCAGGGTGTGCAATGCCTGTAGGCGAATGTCGTAGCTGTGAGTGTCATCGTTGGGATGTAGCTTATAATATAGTTCTTTGGTAGAGCTTTCTATTCGTAGCAGATAGCGTTTGGCTCCTGCGTTAAACCATCGGCTGTAAGTTTCTTCGGTTTGCTCGCCCATTGATAGAGTTATGCCTAGGGTATTGTCGGTTTCGGCATGTATACGTAGCAACAAACGTTCTATGGCATCAACAAAAGCAGGTGTCATCAGTTCTCCCGACTGCAACACCATAGAGCCATATCCCAGCTGCTTTATATATTTGGCAGCCTGCACCACCTCATCGTCTTCCACTGTGTAACGGTTCACCTTGGCGTTGCCCAAACGTATTCCACAGTAGTAGCAGTTTTTGCGACATTTGTTGGAATATTCCACCAAACCACGCAGATACACCTTGTTGCCTATATATTTGGCTTTTACCTCGGCAGCTTTGTTATATATCAGCTGTCGGTCGTTGCCCTCTGCGGCAAGGAGAGCCACAAGGTCGGAATGCGAAAAGGTGTTTTGTTCTATTATTTCGGCTACTGTCTTCATATTTGGGTGATTATTTATATTTAAACTCTTCTATATCTCTACGCTCGCGTTTGGTAGGACGGCCTGCCCCACGGTCACGTTTCTCAAAACCATATTGTCGCACCATCTGTATACGTTCGTATTCCTCTTCGGGCGTCAGGTCTACAAGGTAGTCGGGCACCAATTTGGCAGCCACTCGGCTGCTTGGGAAAGCCTTTACTTCCACCGTTTTGTGTAGCTGATTTATTGATATATCGTATACCTGTCCGGGTTTGGCATCGTGCGAGGGTTTTACCGGCACACCGTTCATCTTCACCTTGCCGGCACGGCAAGCTTCGGTAGCCATAGAGCGGGTTTTGAATAGGCGTACACACCACAACCATTTATCTATACGTTGTTCTTCCATTATAATCTAGGTATTTATTTTTTATGTTTATTGGTTTGTCGTGCATTCTCTACCATAAAATGTAGGCGGTTGAACACGTTGGCTTCGGAAGTGCTAGAGTCGAAATCCAAAAACAACAAATTCATCTGCGGATACACGTTCTTAAATTTCTTTTCGATACCTTTGGATATTACGTGGTTGGCTATACATCCGAAAGGCTGCAAACTTATGGCGTTGTACACACCACTCTCGGCAAAGCTAGCCAATTCGGCAGGTATAAGCCACCCTTCGCCAAAGTTGGCAGTCATATTTATAACTCTCGAAGCCAGCTTGGCATCGTGGAATATATCGGCAAAAGGACGATAGTATGGGAAGCGCCTACCTACCTTGTCAAACTTTTGTACCACCGCATATACCAGCTTATACAATGCATCAGACACAAAGAGCGGCATCTTGCCTATATCTTTGATGTTTAACTTTTTATTGATATGGCGGTTTACAAAGCTATTTACAAAGAAGTTGTACATTGATGGTGCCAACACCTCTACCCCCTGCTCTGCCAGCCATTCCAAAACATTCTTGTGGCTAAACGAATTGTATTTAACATATATCTCGCCTACCACACCTATAACGGGCAAATCATTTCGATGTTCGATATTAGCGCTAAATTCGTCAATGGCTTGGTCAAAGAGTTTGAGCAAGCCTTTGTAGTCGCGGCGAGCCACGTATGGAAATGCAGCCTCTATATATTTATATCGTAGTTCTTTGGCTTTGCCTTTTTGCTTTTCGCGTACCACCGAGGCGTAGTATAGCTTAGTTAGGCAGTCGGCATACAACAGACCATAAAAAGCAATAAGTATATTTCCTTTGTACTGCAAGTTAAATCCCGGCTGCTCGTTCATCATAGTGCTACCAAAAGCCACCGATATTACAGGCACATTCTTAAATCCTGCCGCTATAAGTGCATCTTTTATAAGGGCTATGTAGTTCGATGCCCTACACTGCCCTCCCGTTTGGGTTATACCTATAGCCACCTCGTCTAGGTTGTACTTGCCGCTTTGCAATGCTTTTATCACACTACCCACCACAATGGTGGCCGGGTAGCACACCTCGTTGTTGGCATACTTCAGCCCCAGTTCGGCAGCTTCGGTATCGCCCATAGGTAAGTTTTCCAGCTTATAACCCATAAGGTCGAATAGCGAAGGCAGGAATTCCGAATAGCCTTCGGCAAAATATGGTGCCAGTATGGTGCGATGTTTCTCCTGTTCGGTAAACACCGGCGTACGCTCTATCGGCAACGATATGGTTTGATGCTTGCTATACTTCAGGCTCTCTACCAACGAACGCACCCTCAACCGCAACGAACCTATATTGTTTACATCGTCTATCTTAAGCAGCGTAACGCTTTTGCCTCTGCGTTTGAGTATCTCGTTCACCTCGTCGATAATAAAAGCGTCGGGACCGCAACCAAACGATGTTAGCTGCACAAAGTGTATATTCTCGGTAGTAGTAGCCACATAGTGGGCAGCTCTCATCACACGGTTTGGGTAGGCCCATTGCGATATGGCGTTAACCTCGTTAAATACCTCTTCGTTAGAGAACAATGCCACATTTTCTGTAATCACATCTATACCCATATCCGATATTGTGTTGGCTATTTTATGCTGTATCAGTGGGTCTATATGGTATGGACGACCACAAAGCAGTATCACCATACGGTTGTTCTTTTTGGCTTGTTCCACTATATGGCGGTTTTCTTCGGCCACCGTAACCACATAGCGGTTTTGTTCCTCCAAGGCTTTGCCAAAAGCACGTGTGGCCACCTTTTTATCCACACCTATCGACATTAGGTATCCAACACACGATTTGGCCAAAAGCTTCTCGTCGTTAAATGCCACCGTAGGCGAATCCAAAGGTATGTTATAATGGAACTCTGTATCTATGGAACTTTTTATCACATCGGAATAGCCGGTTACAACAGGACATATATAGCTGTTTCTTGCCTTTTTACTTTCCTGTTTGTCAAACACCGTGTAGGGATACAGTATCCTATCTACCCCCTTTTCCACAAGGTCCATCACATGGCCGTGCATCAGCTTGGCCGGAAAACAAATATTGTCGGCCATAATGGAACGTATACCTTTTTCGTAAAGGCTATTGGTCGATGTTCGCGATAGTACAGGCTTTATGTTACATTCCGATAGCAGTGTGAACCAAAACGGATAGTGCTCATACATTATCAGTCCGCGAGGTATGCCTATCTTCATCAGCGGCTCCTTGTCCATCTTCTTAAAGGTTCTGGAAAAGAGCAATCGGTAACGCTCTTGGTATTGGTTTACCCCTTTTTCGGTCGATAGTGTAGAGTTGGAATATATCTTTTCGCAGTTGTTGCCCGAATAGAATGTGTTGCCATTGGCAAACTTGAATGTTCGTACAGTACATTTGTTTTCGCAACCCGGACATACCTCAAAGTCCGAAGTATAGGTTTGCGAGTCCAGCAGTTCGTCCAGGTTCAGCACCTTGTCCGAATCTTTGGCATTGTCTTTGGCATAAAGAGCAGCACCGTAGGCACCCATCAGCTCCGGAATGTTGGAGAATGTTACCTCAACACCCGTAAGGTTTTCCAGTGCCTTTACGATGGATAGGTTTCGGAAAGTGCCACCCTGCACCACTATATGCTCGCCAAGTTCTTTTATATCTTTAAGCTTAAGCACCTTAAACAAGCAGTTTTTCACCACCGAATATGAAAATCCTGCCGCTATATCCTCTGTGGCAGCCCCCTCACGCATAGCCTGCTTCACCTTCGAGTTCATAAACACCGTGCAGCGGGTACCCAGGTCGCAAGGCTGCTTGGCAAAACAAGCCATCTGTGCAAACTCGGCAACGGGATAGTTAAGCATATTGGCAAAGTTTTCTATAAACGACCCACATCCCGACGAGCATGCCTCGTTTATCTCCAACCGTTTGATGGTGCCATTTTCTACAAATATTGCTTTCATATCCTGTCCGCCAATATCTAATATAAACGATACTTGGGGTAGTATATCGTGGGCGGCAAGGTAGTGTGCCATAGTTTCGATAATGCCATTATGCAGGTTAAAGGCTGTCTTTATCAGGTTTTCGCCATAGCCTGTGGTGGTACTGCCTGCTATCTGCACCTTGACGTTATGGGCATCGGCAGCCTCCTTCATACGGGTCAACCCCCTTAGAAAAGCATTAAAGCTGTCGCCCTCGTTGCGCAAATAATCTTGATATACCACACGCTTTTTCGAATCTATAAGTACAATCTTGGTAGTGGTCGACCCCGAATCCACACCAAGATAGCAGCGTGTATCCTTTAGGTCTTTCCAGTCTATCGTTTCCACAAAGTGGTTGTTTTTCTTCTTTTTCCAACGCTCCAACTCGTCGCTGTTTTCAAACAGAGCCGGCAGTCGGCCTTCCACCATGTTTTCAAAATCGGCATCGTTGTTGGCCATAAGCTGTTCTATGCAGCAGCTTAGCATCACCGTCTTTTGCTCACCCTCCACCGGCATTATTGCAGTACCCCATGCCGGCACCAGTTGCGCGTGGTCCGAGAGTATACAATCGTCCTCTTCAAGCGATAGCTGCCGCATAAAAGCCTTCTTTAGCTGGGGCAAAAACGCAAACGGCCCACCACAGAAAAATATCTGTGGAACAATATCGGTACCACGTGCCAACGAGGCTATCACCTGTACTGCCACTGCGTTGAACACCGACGCAGCTATATCGTTTTTGCTCACCTTGCGGCTTATAAGATTTTGAATGTCCGTCTTCGAAAACACACCACACCTCGAAGCTATGGGGTATAGCGTTTGCGAGGTTTTGGCCAGCTCGTCCAAGTCTATGGTATTTACCCCCAGCAGGGTGGCTGTCTGGTCTATAAAAGCACCCGTTCCACCTGCACAGCTGCCGTTCATACGTATGTCGGGCGACTTGCCATCCTCAAAAAATATCATCTTGCTGTCCTCGCCACCTATGTCTATAAAGGTACGCACATGGCTGTATTTGGTTTCTATAAGCTTGGCCGATGCCACCACCTCCTGAACAAAAGGAGCCTTAAACCTTTCGGCATAACCCATACCTACCGATCCCGTAAACTTAACCCTCATATTGCAGTTGCCAACGGTGTCGTACATCTTTTGATAGGCAGCTTTCAAGGCCTCGCGTATATCGGTGTTGTGCCTGCGGTAGTCGGAAAAGATGATATCGCAGTTGTCGTCAATCACTACCAGTTTCAATGTGGTAGACCCTATGTCTATTCCTATATTATAGGTTGGTACAGTTGATGTAGTCATGCTTTGTTTTCTGTTTTTATGATACGACGGTTTATAGTCTCTTTTATTTCCTTTTTACGTTGTTCCAGTATAGCGTTTTGTTCATCTTTGTCGCTTACCACAGATTTCATTATTGGCAGCATAACAAATGCCGACACATTGAGCGACACTATATCCAGCAGCAAATCCAATGCCGTTATAGGATTTATTATACCTTGGGCAACGTATTCATCTATCTCGTTTTGAAGTTTTTTGTAGCTCTCGCCCATCACCTCGCCTATATTCTCCTTCATCGTTTCTATCAGGTGCGGATTGTTGTTCATCTCGCTTATAACAAAATAAGGCAGTGTGGGGTTGTCTTTCAAAAACTCAAAATGTGTTTCTATTATGGTATCTATCCTTTGTGGCAACTCCATCTCTTTGTTTTCCACCAGCGCCACAATAGGGTCTTTGAGCATATTTATCTTATCCTCATATATCTTTCTGAAAATATTTTCCTTGGTGTGGAAATAATAATGCAGCATAGCATGGGTAACGCCTGCTCGTTCGGCTATCTGTGTGGTTTTCGTAGCCTCGTAACCATTGGCCATAAACACCTCCTCGGCAGCCTTCAATATCAATTCTTTCTTGCTTTGCGTTTTCTTCTTATCCATTACAACCGGCTAATAATCAAATTCAAACACTGTGAACAATCTTGTTTAACAAAGTTGTTAGACGGTGCAAAGATACATCATTTTCCTTTACATCAAAAACAATTATATTTTTTTAACCTACAGCACTCTCGCAGTCTACGAGTCGTGAGCAATGAGCCCGCGAGACCTCCCCCATTCCGTGATTCCATAATTCCGTAGTTCCATATTTCCGGCTACCGCCCCGACCGTTGTCCGTTGTCTTGGCGTAGCAAAGCGAAGCCATAATTCCGTAGTTCCATAGAGCCGGCTACCGCCCCGACCGTTGTCCGTTGTCTGTAGTCCGTTGTCTTGGCGTAGCAAAGCAAAGCCTAAACCGACTACCTTTATCTCTCTATCACGCATCTTTTGTCGATGTAGTATAACTGCGGTATAAATTCAATATCTCAAATGATAAATCTGAAAACATAGGAGATAAATTTAAAA
>JAGCLZ010000140.1 GCA_017646685.1 Bacteroidales bacterium
GCATAAAACAACTCGTGCTGCGACGAATCGGCCTCCCAAGGCTTATCGGTAGCCCACATACTTATATACTGCACTTCCTTTTCATTGCCCACGGTGGTCTGCACTTCAAAGAGAAACTCCTTCATCGGAGTATATACACTCTGTGCCTCAACTACCAACACCGTGAACAATGACAGCAACGATAGTAATATTGTCTTCTTCATATTGTTTGTTGATTTTCCTACTATAATCTTAATCATCATTCTTTCGCATAAAGGCTTCAATTTATGGTAAACCTCAATTTATAGTAAACCTTAGTGCCGTGAGGAATAACCTTCTGAAGTTTGCTGTTTTCGACCCAGCCGTGTTTATTATAAGCATTGCCTGTAGATAGTGCCGCCACCAACAATGTGTTATCATTTATCCAACACAAATTGAAATCCTCATAATCCTCATGCCAACGTAGGTCAACATATTGGCATATATGAATCATTCTGTTTTGCTGTTCATCAAATCGGTAGAAGAATAGCGAACCACAGAAATCGCAATCATGCCCCATTTGTCCTACAAATATTTTATTTTTACCATAAGTCCTTGTTTGCGACTGCATAAAAGTAGAATCCAACACCCCTTTCTCCGTCATCATAAACGACTCTGTTGTCAAAGGTGCAAATATATCACACTGATATTGTTTCGTTTCCGGAAAGTAATAAATGTTTTCTATCCAAAACTCATACTTATTACGCACACTATCGGGCAAAGTTTCATCAATAGATTCCCCAATAATGTTGTATCGTCTTTCGCCCGGAAGAGCCATTTTCAGAAGCCTCTTAAATCGAGCCGATGTATCACTTATTTCTTCCGGTTTTATGGTATACACATCGGTAATAAGGCGTTCGTATTCCTCCTTGGTTATCAATTCCGGAACAATAACCACTTTATTGTTTGCCGAAAAGGTGGAATACCCACAAAGAGTATCTACCATACGTACTCCTTTAGGTTTAATGTATTCTTCTATAGCGGCAAAATCTAATCCACCTGCTGTATCCGCCATTGCCACAACAGTATCATCTTTCGACACTTCCTCTGTTGTATCGCTCGTCGGCATTGCCGAACTCTTTGTATCGGTGTTATTACACGCCGTAATCATAGCCACTGCACATAGCAGCGATAGTAATATTGTCTTCTTCATATTAATACAAATTTATCTATTAATGACGACAATTCCACATCCTTCTTGATTCCTATTCCATAATAAAGACAACGTGATAGTTCTTGCTTTGCTTGTAAGTCTCCATTTAGGGCAGCCAAAAAATAATAGTAATATGCTTTCTGTTTGTCTTTTTGAATCCCGTTGCCCAATTCATAACAGACCGCAATGTCCGACAAAGCATCTTTATACAAAGTAAAATTATTTTCAGTTCCCCCTTGAATAGCTTTTTGAAGAAGGGAAAACCCCTTTTTATAGTTCTTTCTTACATGAATACCATTCAAATACCATGTGGCTAAAGCATACGATGCTTTCTTATTGCCCAATCTTATGGATTCGTTTAACAAATGAAGAACATCATGATAATCATAATCTTCTTGCTCGGCAAGACGCAATGCTTTATAATATAATTTGTCTCCTTTTGCCATTTGTAAAATTATTTTACCAATATCTCGTCGGTGAATATCCACGAAGGCTCGCCTACACCGCGATGCCACGATGGATTCTTTAATATCGAATGGGCAAACACTCGCACATAGCGTGCTTTCTTCTCGAAACGTGGCGAGCTCATCTTTTCTATCTTTGCCACTGCAAGCACTTCTTCGTTGCGGTATGTATCTTCGCCTACCTTTTCCCAGCTTATGCTGTCGGTGGAGATATAGAACTCTACCTTTTCGGGTACGAATATCCATGCCAACGGATAGGAGAAGAAGTCGAGGCTTATCTCGTGTATGTCTTTCAGCTCTTGCAGGTCGATGGTTGCATCGAGGTGTTCGCCCCAAAAGCCGAGCCAGTTGTAGTTGTAGTTCACAATGCCGAAGTTGCCATCTACCAATGCTTTCGGACCGCCCACGTCGTAGGCATTGCTCCACTGTGTGGCACATGTTATGGGTTTGCCCTGTGCCATATTTGGCTGTATGCTTTTATTTACATAGTTTTGTATGTTTTCCAAAAAGCGTGCAGGGGGATATTCTATCTCTTCCAACTTTCTAACTCCATGCTTCTTGCAGTCGGCTACAAAGCGTTCGGCCATAGCCATCATTTCGGGGCGGAGAGTCTTCTTACCGTTTTTGACGGTGAAATAGCTAAGTTCGGCCGATACGTTGCTCATAGACATATCCAGGATTGCAAAGTCTAAAGGCAACTCCAACAAACGAATTCTGTTTATAATTACTGTGTCAAGTGTTTGAAGGTACATTTGTTGGAATAGTGTTTTGTAGTACTTTATCATATCGGGACTTAAATAACCATTTTTTGCGTGTATAGGATAGCCGTATATATCCAACACCTGTCCCGATTGTACCAAAGCATGCTGCATGGTGTCGTAGTAGTGGGCAATGATAGGTGCGTTGGCTTCGCCATAGTAGTGCGTTAGGAAGTCGGTGCGTAGCGAGTCTGCGTCTACGTTTACGTTCCACATCAGTTTAGACAATAAGTATGTGCGGTATATGTGGTTTTCGGTTACGTTGTCGCCGGAGCCTTGTTCAAACATCATCTTTATGCCATGTTTGTGGAAGAATTGCAAGTTTGGTTGCAACACATGAATGTTTGGAAACGGATCCATATAGTTGCGGAATTGCACCACATAGTCCCACAAGAAAATATTGTCGGTTAAGGCTGTCCAGTCTTCCACATCTTTCACAAAACCTTTCTCGGCGTCGTTGGTGGCTATTGCTGCCTGACGTTGACTCTCGATAGAGCAAAGCATTATGTTTACGTTGCCACGTGGCTTGATATTCTTAGGAGCATTGCGTGTGTGCTGATAGGCCAGCATCGATATTGTTTTATCGGGAAAACGCTCTGCCACCTTGTTGGTAAACCACAGCATGGTGCCCGACTGTCCGCCGTACATCGAATCCAACTTCAAACATTCGGGACATGTACAGGCATTTATATTGTCGTTCTGACTTACCGACCATATTTCGGCAGCCGGATTTTTATCTATTTCTTTTTGTAGATTCTTGCATAATTCTTCAAACACCGCTTCGTTGCTCAAACACAACTGACCATCACGAACCCTACGACCATTCACCTGTGCAAACCATTCGGGGTGGTTGCCAAAATATTCTTTTTCCGGTACAAGGTGCTGGTAGGTGTGTACAAACATTCCCCAACTGCGTTCCATATCCTTGCGGTTATGAACGTGATGAAAATCGGCATAGCGTTGCGATATGTTTGGCAACACATGCAGGGTTTCGCGGTATTGAAACGATGGGTTTTGCACGTCGGCCACGCCTTCGGGCACCATGGCAAGTGCCGTGCGGTGGGGTATCATCAGCTCGTCGGCTGTAAACATTCTTGCTCCGCCATACTTTTCCCAATAGTGATAGACGGCATAGAGCAGAGCCTTGCCCTCGTTGCCCACAAGAAAGAGGTTGCCACCTTGCGAGCAAACGGCAAATCCGTCCCACTTCAGCTGCGGGCTATATTTATTATATACCTCGGCAGCCAACGGCGTTTTGCCTATCGATATATATATTGTACTATCGTTGTAGGCGGTATTGGCTGCAATGGGAATGTCTTTGCCCATGGCTTCACGGGCAAAATAGCTAAACTCCGCTGCGGCTTTTTGTTCCACTTCGCCGGCGTTGTGGGGCAATAGAATAGCATAATTCTGAGCTGTTGCCAACAATGGCAGCAATATAATCAACAATGTGTATATTCTTTTATATGTCATAGTTATAATGTTTTTTGTTTATTATTAATACGTAATTTATGTAATACAAAAACGTTGCAAAGATACACGTTTATTTGCAATTGGCAAAATGCCGCCGAAATAGTAATTCATTGTAGGCGATAAACAAAAAAGGTGCAACATCTATGTCGCACCTTTTAATTTATCATTTATTTCTCGCTTTGTTCCAATGCCCTTTGGTAATCTTCTTCGGTGATGGTGTAAAGCCACGATTTTTCGTACGAATCATCAATAAAATCAACTTCCCATGCAGAATAACTCAACACATTATGTTCCGATGGAATATACTCGACAACTCCATCATTATTTAGTTTAATATGCTTGAATAAAATACTATCGTTAAATAAAATTGAAACAGTATCGTATGGAAAATCAAGATACTCAACCTTTGTCAAAAATTTTTGTTCACCGGAATTTATTACCAAATTATCTCCAAATTGTACTTTTGCCGATGAAGCATTAAAAAAATAAACAAAGTTCATATGAGAACAATCGCCGCCACCGTGTCCTCCTCGTTCACAAGTCTCACATGATGCAAACAACAAAATGGCAATAGCTGCCAAATATAAACTATATCTTTTCATATCTGTATTATTTTTAAAATCCAAAACCTTCATAATTATCTACAAGTTCGTCTATTTGCTCTTCAGTTGCACCATGAAGAAGATTTGCTTTAAGAGTTTTACTTTGTTCCAATGCCCTTTGGTAATCCTCGTCGGTTATGGTATAGGTAGATTCTCCAAAAAATGAATCATCATAAAATTCAATATACCACGATCTGTTGTCCAATATATTATTTACTGGCGGAACATATATAACACAACTATCGGTTCTGACTATCATATGTTTCATAACTACACTATCATTGAATACCATTACAACTGTATCCTTATCAAAATATTCAAAAGGTACATAAACTACATTTCCTAAATATGCAGTACCCATTGATTCAATAGAAATATCATCAAACAAAACAGTTGTTTTGGTTCTATTTAAAACATGTAATGACAATGATGTCTCACAATCAGCATTTCCACTTGTACAATAATTACACGAAACTAATAATGCCATTGTAATAATAACTATCGCATACAAAAAACTCCTTCTCATATCCCTTTATTATTTAAAATCCAAAACCTTCATAATTATCTACAAGTTCATCAATCTGTGCTTCTGTTGTTCCATGAAGAAGATTGGCTTTAAGGGTTTGTCTTAATTCTGACAGGTTCTTAGATTGTACCATAATACTTTGTATTTTCATGTTCATAATAGTTCTACTTTTACTTTACAAATAATTGTGTTTTAATGATATGTATATTACATTTATTTTAATACATCGGTTGCAAATGTACATATTATATTTATAATGTTCAAATATTGTTCAAACAAATTTCATACTATTCTTTTTCTGCCTCTACTTAAAACAATTACAACTTACCTACCGGACTTTTTTCTTTCCATTGAAGTTGCCTATAAGCTATCTGCCGCCACACGTTAAGGCAAAATTGCATTTGTGTTGAAACAAAATTACCCACACGTTAAGGCAAAATTGCATTTGCGTTAAGGCAAAATTGCGTTATCGTAAGAAGTATAGTATCGGAACTATTATATATATACTATCAGATATGTTATATATATAGTGCTGCATCTGTTATAATACATCTCTGCTCACGTCGTGAGTGATATTTCCTCACGTCGTGAGCAGTATTCCCTCACGACGTGAGTTGTATTCGCTCACGACGTGAGGAGAGAATAAATATAACAAGTCGAATACTATAAATATAATTGATGCGTTATTATACATAAAACATATCTAACACTATATGTTTAACGTGAAGGCAAAAGTTCTCTAACGTGAAGGCAATGGCTCTTTAATGTAAAACAAATAAAACCCAAACCAACTATGGCAATAGGATATATCAAAAAACGACAAAAACTGGTAAGCAAAGGCACTGTAAGCGAGGCATACCTTGCCAAGGTAAGCTACGGCAACTATGTGAACAGCGAGCTGTTGGCTGCCGAGGTTTCGAAACGCAGCTCGGTGTCGGCAGCCACGGTGATGCTGGTGTTGCGCGAGGTGGAAGAGTGCATGTCGGGGCATTTGGCCGCCGGCGATGTGGTAAAGCTCGACTCGATAGGCACCTTTGCCCCCACCATTACCGCCAAGGCTCAGGACTCGCCCAAGAAGGTAAACCAATTTTCGATAACGAAAACGGGTGTGCTGTTTCGCCCCGGCAAGCGCCTGAAAGAGGTGATAAGCGAGGCCGGAGTGAAGCTGGTAGATAAAAAGGTTTATAACGCCGACACGCACTCGAGGGGAAAAAAGACACAAGAAAACAGTGATAACGAATAGTATAATTTATTGAAACAACGAAGTTATGGCATTAAATAATTATTTGACCTACGAGGTGAAGTCACGAAAAATATTCGGCCGCGACCGCTGGATAGCCACTTTGCGGCTTGCCAACCGCTGCTCGTTCGACGAGATTGCAAAGGAGGTGGAGGCTCGAACCTCGTGCCAAAGCAGCGAAGTGGAGGGCTTTATAACGGCGTTGGCTCACGAGATTGAGAAATACTTGCACATGGGTGAAAATGTAGAAATTGAGGGCTTGGGTACTTTCTACCCCAAGATGACAACCAAGGTGGTGGACAATGTGGAAGAGGCTACCATAAAGAACTGCATTTCGAGCATAACGGTAGGCTTTCGGCCTCACACCAAGCTGAAGAATGCAATAAAAAATGCGGGGTTGAAAGAATACACCAAAGCCAAACTGAAAAGCAACGACAAGGAGGAATAAAAATGGAGATATACATAGTACACAAAAAACTTACCGTAGGTCCACACAAGGGCAAACGCTGCTTCACGCTGAGCCGCGGACCGCGTAGAAACATAGCCTCGGGCAACCTGCTGGAAGGTATCGAGAATGCCACCACCCTGAGTTTTGCCGACGGCGAGATGATATTCAGGAGCTTGGTGGAAGTGGTAACGGAAAAAGTGTCGCAAGGTCATTCGGTAGACCTCGGACCGCTGGGCACCATAAAACCTACCATAAAAGCCACCGGCGTTGAAAACCGCAAGGACTGCAACGCAAAAACGATAACCAACCGCGGAGTGCAATTTATAGCACGTACCGAACTGAACGAACGCCTGAAAAACATGTCGTTGAGAGTGGTAAACTCAAAAGTGCGAAACAAGCAGTGAGGCACCTATAGGAAGCCGCAAACCGAGGGGCTGCCTATAATACCGCCCTATTATCGACCACCACACTATTGGGCTAAAAAAAATCCTTACCATTCATTATCGAACGGTAAGGATTATATATTAGATGATTAATCTACAATATTATTTTACAGGAATGTTCTTAAGAGTTTCCACAAGGTAATCCCAGAATTTTCCTACGCTGGCGATGTTTACTTTTTCGTCCGGCGAGTGTGGATACATAATTGTAGGACCAAACGAAATCATATCCCAATTAGGATACATAGTTCCGAACAAACCGCATTCCAAACCGGCGTGGATAGCCATTATCTTAGGTTCTTTGCCGTAAAGTTTGTTGTAAGTAGCCTGCATAGTGGTAAGGATAGGCGATTTCATGTTTGGTTTCCAACCGGGATAACCACCTGCTAGTTCGCATTTGCCACCTGCAAGTTCGGCAAGACATACAAGGCGTTCTGCCAAATCTTCCTTAGCACTGTCAACCGAGCTACGCAACAACGAGTGGATAGACATCTTGCTGCCGTCGGTTTTTACGATAGCCATATTCAACGAAGTTTCAACCAATCCGGGCATAGAGTCGCTCATACGCATAACACCGTTAGGAGCAGCATATACAAGGTTGATGCAGCGGTTGGTGTCGGCAGCGGTCATCACAGCCTTAGGCATATCTACGGCTTCGTATTTCATAAAGAAGTCGCCATCAACGGCTTCAAGTTCTTTAGCCACAGCTTCAGCCACTTTGTCGAACTCTTTAAGTATGCAATCTTTGTGTTCGGTAGGGAATACAAGCACAGCCGAAGCTTCGCGAGGGATAGCATTGCGAAGGCTGCCGCCGTCGATAGATTCAAGACGAATGCCACATTCTGCCACCCAACGCAATAGGCGGAACAATATCTTGTTGGCGTTGCCACGGCCAAGTATGATGTCCATACCTGAGTGACCACCTTTAAGACCACCAACGATAAGTTTGTAAGCACAATATCCTGCAGGAACGGCTTCGGTGGCATAGTCGATAGTGATAGAAGCGTCGATACCGCCGGCACAACCTACATAAAGTTCGCCTTCGGTTTCGCTATCAAGGTTAAGAAGTATGTCGCCATTAAGTTCGCCGCTCTTAAGACCGAAAGCACCAGTCATACCGGTTTCTTCGTCGATTGTAAATAAAGCTTCGATAGGGCCGTGTTCCAAAGTGGTAGAAGCCAATACAGTCATAGCAGCAGCGGCACCCATACCATTGTCGGCACCAAGGGTAGTACCGTTAGCCTTAACCCATTCGCCATCGATGCGAGTTTCGATAGGGTCGGTTTCGAAGTTATGTACTTTATCGTTGTTCTTTTGAGGTACCATATCAACGTGGGCTTGCAATATAACGCCTTTGCGATTTTCCATGCCTTTGGTAGCAGGTTTACGCATTATTATGTTGCCAACTTCGTCAACTTTGTATTCTAAATTGTGCTTTTTTGCGAACTCTACAAGGTAAGCA
>JAGCLZ010000141.1 GCA_017646685.1 Bacteroidales bacterium
ATGATAGTAGCCTACAACATAGGTTTCGACACCCTGACATGGTTCGACCCCATAGCCATCGTAATTATATTTATAAGCTACCTGATAGCCACCGTCAAGAGAGTGTAAGAACCGTTACTGCTATATATCAAATTCTATCTCGACAATAAAACTTGGGTGAGAATAAGTTACCCAACCAGATTCATATATTCTATTGGCCACATGCAATGCATTATACGTCGAATTGATAACTCTTGCACGTACATAGTACTCGTTCTCAGATAGAATTTCTATTGGGAAAGATTCCTTTATCGAATCCAAAAGTTCCGGCTTTTGGGGGTAAAAAAGTATATCATCTGTAAATCTCAAAAGTCCACCCCCTTTTGTTTTATATACCGGAAACACATTCCCTCCGTAAACCTTCTTGCCACTGTATTTGACAGTTGTAAAAAGGTTGTCCGACGACACAATTGTAGCATTATGCTTTGCCACAAATGAATCCACATTATAGTTAGCATTTACTACAAGCACCATATCAGTGGTATCGATAGGAATCTTTGAATTAATCCCATAATAAAATTCCTGTCCTTTTACACTAAGAAACATTGATATACAAAGTAATAGAAATACTTTCTTCATAACAAATACAATTAATATTCAGCTTGCAAAACTACATATTTATTTTCAAAAAAACAAACGTTTACAACTGTGTTCTTTTTTCAAAAAACAATGCACCCAACGAAACCAACAATCCCACACCTGCCGATATGTAATAAGAATATACAGTAACGAGAAAAGAACCAACATCGGAACTAATATTGAGCATATATAACCAACCGGTTACAACCATTGACATGGAAATGGAAAACACCGTATTGAAATTGTATAACAACAAATGAGGCAAACTTTTGGCATACCTGACATTAAGACAAATAAAAGGGAACTGCATCCAGAATATCAGAAAACCAAACAATACACCTTTGGAATACATTACCACATACAACACAAATGGCAGATAGCTTGCCGCCAACATAAGAAAATTTCGAGAGCGATAGGAGAACCTAAAGGCAATAACACAACTGCAAGCACATACCACCGCTACCATAACAAGCGAGGCCAACAATAGCGTCTTCATTTCGCACCCATACACACCATAGGCCCTAAACAACAACATCATAACAATCGCAGGCACAACCGATGCAAGTACCATTACAGCCATCGCCACCCAAATATTGTTCAATTTATCTTTCATATCATTTACATTTAATATCCATAACGTTTACGTTTCGTAATCAAGAAGAAAGCCGAAAGGACAAGCGCCGCCACTTCGGCACAGACCACAGCAGCCCATATTCCATTGATACCAAATACCAAAGGCAGCAAAAGCACCGCCGCCACCTCGAACACAAAGGTGCGACTGAACGACACCACAGCCGAAATAACACCATTATTCAACGCCGTAAAAAACGCCGACACATATATACTGAAGCCTGCAAGCAGGAAGGCTATGCAATAGATACGGAAAGCATTGCGGGTAAGCGTGCAAAGGCCCTCGTCGTAGCCCACAAACACGTTGGCTATGGGAGCCGCCAGCACCTCGGCCAGCACAGTAAGCCCCACCGAAACCACGGCTGTTATCTTCAGGCTCTTGAGTAGCACATTGTGCATTTCGGCTTTGTTCTGAGCACCATAGTGGTAGCTGACCACCGGCGAACACCCCATACCATAGCCGAAAAAGACTGCCATAAACAAGAAGTTGACATACACCATCACACCGTAGGCTGCCACCCCGTCCTCGCCTATATATCGCATCAGCTGATAGTTGTAAAGCATAGATATAACCGATGCCGACACATTGCTCATAAACTCCGACATACCATTGAGAAACGTTTGGCCTATAGCTCTAAGGCTGAACATAGCACGCCTAAACCTAAGCAAGCTACCGTTTGGCAAAGCGAAATACACCACAGGTAGCAACGCCCCAACCGTTTGACTTATAGCCGTGGCCAATGCCGCGCCCTTCAAGCCCATACCCAAAGGCACTATAAACACATAGTCCAAAACAATGTTGCCCACACCGGCAATAAGCATAACCGCCAAACCCAACGAAGGCTTCTCGGCCACGATAAAAAACGCCTGAAACACATTCTGCAACACAAACATTGTGAGGCTGCAAAACACTATGCGACCATATAACACACAATTATCCAATAGTTCGCCTTCGGCACCAAAGGCAACGGCCACATCGCGAAGAAAGTACTGCCCAAAAGCAGCGAAACACAGCCCCAACACCACCGACACTATGACTAACAATGTGAATATACTTTGAGCCTTAGGCTTATCGCCTTCGCCCAAAATCTTTGCCACCAAGGCACTGCCACCGGCTCCTATTATAAAGCCCAACGAACCCAATATCTGAATAAGAGGATATATAAGATTGACAGCCGCAAACGAAGTTTTGCCCACATAGTTGGACACAAACCAACCATCTACAATAACATATATGGAGGTGAACAACATCATGGCTACGCTTGGAAGCGTAAAGCGGATAAGTCGGCCGTAGGTAAAATGGTCTGATAGTTGAATAGAGCCAGCCATAAGCAAAACTATTTAGCAACTAAGTTACAATCTAACTTTTACTTTCCGATACAAAAGCGTCCGAATATGTTTCCTAACATTTCGTCGCTCGACACTTGTCCTGTGATAAGTCCGAGATAATAAAGAGCTTGGCGTATGTCTATCATAATTAAATCGCTAGGCACAGAAGCATTTATTGCAGATTTTATAGCACCAATAGCTTCCAATATATGAGTGAATGCTTCGTAGTGTCGTGCATTGGTAAGAAGGGTGTTATCTATTTGTCTGCCATTTTTCACCATAGATACAAGCCTTTGAGCCACTGCTGTAATATTATTTTTTTCTTTGGCCGAAACGAACAATATATTGTCATCGCTAGCAGTGTTTATATTGTTTGCCAATAGGTCGGCTTTGTTTGCCAGCACAAGGAAATGTTTTCCTGTTGTATCCACATGTTGTTTAAGCTGTTCCATTTCGGTTTTAGGAGCAGGAGTGTCTAATTCGGCAGCATCTATCATGTAGATAACCAAGTTGGCTCGCTCCA
>JAGCLZ010000142.1 GCA_017646685.1 Bacteroidales bacterium
GGTAAGCGTTATTTTTCGCTTTGCCATCATAACATCAACATTTACTATTATCTTTTCCATATCCACCTCCTTTTGACTAAATTGTCAAATCTTGTTCTTTTTGAATATCAGAAGCTATTTTGAATATCTCTGCTATAAAAATCAAGAACAAACCAAACAATATGTTTACATAATGAATATGGAACCGTCCATTGATATTCACCGATGTATCAGTCAAATATTGTAAAACATATTGTGTTTCGAAATATATAGAGAAATCCATAGCCAATGCTTTTACAATAACCGCAATACCTACCACAGTTAACCAACGAATATTTTTCTTGCTAAACAAGCGATCTTTTCTTATTGATTTGTAGAACAAATAGAGTAGGATGAATATGAATATCGGTATAAGTATAGTAACAATTACTGAGATACTTTGAAATACAATTGCAGCTGTTGCATAAGGTGAATCTAATTTACTTTCATCAGTTGATGCAATAGAAATATCATACTCATTTACACGTGCATTAAGTAGTATAGAACTATCGGTAGAACCGTATATTGGAATATTAAAGTCGTATTCATTGTCGGCATTTTTCAAATCGGTACTACAAACAGTAACCAAATCCAAACTTCTTTGTTTTTCTTTGAACTTGTCCAAATTATGATTGTCTGCGGTATCTATAAAATCCATCATGAACAGTGCTATAAGTAGCAACATTATCACAGTAAAGATTCCATACAAGAGCCACATTATTCTTACCAATTTTTTCTTTTCTCGTTTTTCCATTTCTCAATGTTTTTTTATCGATAAACGATATGCAAAAGTAATATTTTTTTTGTTTATTAATCATGCAAATATACGTTTTTTTTTGTAATATTCCATAGTATATTATTAATTACTTAATACACAAAGAATTATAAGTTTCATAAAAATATAGAAAATTATTTTTCACGCCCACGTTTCCGCCGTTTTTTAGTACTCTAAGAATGTGTTTTGCATAAAATTTGATTGTTCTGTTGCAACTAATATCCTTGTCCATTTTTGACGGTAGGGTATAAATAGATTCATAGTATAGTGTAAGCCAATTTACAGTATACCATAAAATAGTTGGAAGTATAGAGAGGGAAATATCGCTTTCAGAAACATAAAGTTTGCCCTCAGAAATCATGGCAGTAAGTGAACGCAAAAAAACGGGAAGAGGAAGGGGCAAAAAATCCCTCGTGAGGGAAATTTTTCTACATCGTGATGTAGTTGGATTTCCCTCACGAGGAAATTTCATCCGGATCGTGATCTAAATTTCTACAGTATAACCAACCATATTTCAAAAAAAGCAAGTCATTATTTTACGCCCTAAAAAATAAGTTTTGAAAAATGCCGTTATACAGCTCATACAATATATAATATGATAGTGTTATGATAGGAATAAAAAAAATTATTTTTTGCGTAGTGGCCGCAGTGCTTGGCAGCGTTGGCTATGCCCAGGTAGATTCTCTATCCAAAGCCGTGGTTTCGAAATATTTAAATCTTTTAAACTACGATAATCTACCCAACAAAACGGTATATATGGAATCGGCCATAACCGAAAATAGTTTTCCGGGCGATACGATGTATATGAAACGATGGTTTTATGGTAGCCACTCGCGTGTAGAAATCTATCATCATGGCAAACAAACAGTTGGCTTTTGCTCCAACGGCAAAGAATATTGGCACTATCATCCTAACAGCAACACGTGGGACACTTTGGCCCTCACCTCATATTCGGACAGTGTGAGTGGCTATCACTATCACACACCTTTGCATTCGTGGGAAGCTCGAAGCCTTGAATTTAAACAATGTTGGCCCATGAAATGGGAAGGCAAAGACGTGTACCGCCTTGCAGTTGAAGACCCCGAACGGCCTATGCGATTCTATATTTTTGAAAAAGAATCGGGACTGCTGTTCTTCATCACACCCACAACACCCGAAAAAGCCAGGGCAAGAAAAAAAGTGGAATGGAAAGCCATAAACGAATACGCTACCGTCGACGACATATTCCTATTCCCATCAGTAGAAAGCTATCAATACTTAAACTCGATAACTATTTATTTTACCAAAACACAGCTTCTGCCTTTCGATAAAAGTGTGTTTGAGATAGAAGCAACCAAATAACAAGCTTAAACAATGTTCGACACTTCCGACGAATACTATATGAGAGAGGCACTTAAAGAAGCCCGCAAGGGTTTCGATGCCGATGAAATACCCGTGGGTGCCATAATTGTATGCAACGACCGGGTTATAGCACGTGCCTACAACAATACCGAACAGCTCAACGACGTTACGGCACACGCCGAAATGCTTGCCTTTACGTCGGCAACTGCCACTATTGGTGGCAAATACCTACAAAACTGCACACTGTATGTAACCTTGGAACCCTGTGTGATGTGTGCCGGAGCGGCAGCATGGACACAGATAGGACGTATAGTATATGGTGCTTCGGACCCCAAAAAAGGTTTTTCGAAAGTAGGTACATCCATTCTGCATCCAAAAACAAAAGTTACTACCGGTATCCTTGCAGATGAATGCGAAACACTACTTAAAAATTTCTTTGCAAAAAAACGAAAATATTAATTTAATACGATATAAATATGAAACCAACATTATTAGTATTGGCCGCAGGCATGGGTAGCCGCTATGGCGGATTAAAGCAAATGGACGGCGTAGGCCCTAACGGCGAAACAATTATGGACTACTCTATTCGCGATGCCATACGTGCGGGATTTGGAAAAGTGGTATTCGTTATTCGCCACAGTTTCGAAGCTGAGTTTAAGGCAGCTATCAATCCCGAACGCTTCGACAATAAAATAAAAATGGAATATGTGTTCCAAGAATTGGACAACCTGCCCCAAGGGTTTAAAGTTCCCGAAGGAAGAGAAAAACCATGGGGCACAAACCACGCAATACTTATGGCAAAAGATGTTGTAAACGAACCTTTTGCCATCATCAATGCCGACGACTTTTATGGACAAGATGCCTTCCGCGTGATGGCCGAATACTTGCAAACCCTTGCCGCCGATAGCAAAGGCGACTACTGCATGGTTGGCTACAAGTTGGAAAACACACTGTCGGAAAACGGCTCTGTATCGCGAGGCGTATGCTCTATTGACGAGAACAACTACTTGGTATCAATGACCGAACGCACATCTATAGCACGCACCGAAAACGGCATAGAGTATAAAGATACCGATGGAAGCATGCACCCTCTTTCGGCCGATGCCACAGTATCTATGAACCTATTTGGTTTTACACCTGACTACTTTGTGGAA
>JAGCLZ010000143.1 GCA_017646685.1 Bacteroidales bacterium
GATAAATAAACTAGCTCTCACTTTATTAAAGCAAGATACAAGTAAGGGTAGTATTAAATCTAAAAGGAAACGTGCAGGTTGGGATAATGAATTTCTTGCAATTTTATTAGCGATGGTTTAATAGTGGTGCGTTTGCCCTGAGCGTGCACTCTTCTCTGGAGAACAGTGCACGCTTCTCGAGAGAACAGTGCACGCTTCTCGGAAGAACACTGAATGCTTATCAAAAGAACACTGAACTCTTATCGGGAGAACAGTCTAATGCTCTCTGAATATCTATCCAATGGTTATTTTGCAATGATGAAAAGTGAGATTTTATTGCATGGAGTGCTTTTAAATTTTCCACGTTAATACCAAGTTGTTATGCTCTGTACTTTTGACTTTGAAAGCCAACATTCAGCAAAGCATTTTTTCAGAATTTGCCTAAACATAACCTTTTCCATTCAAACAAGACAAAGTTTCATCTGTTTTTCTATAAACAACTAAAAACCTTGAATAAAATGAAAGACCAATTGACCAACTCCTCGCAATGGATACATCAAGTGCCACAATATTACGATACTTTTTTGATGATAAAACCCGGATTTCTGCATCGTTCGCAAATAATACTCGAAGTTTTTTCCAATGCAGGCTATAGAGTGGTAAAGCAAACTCAGAAAATACTTTCGTATACCGAAGCCGAAAATCTATACATAATGCATCGTAACAAACCTTTCTTTGCCGAAGTATGCACATATATGGCATCCGATTTCAGCAGAGGATACCTACTAAAATCGCCATATAAAGGCGAAAACCATGTACTTAAAGAGAATCAAAAATGGAAAGAGTATTTCCGAAAATGTTATGCCAAAGACGAGATGCGCAATGTTCTACACACTTCGGACAGCTTTATAAACCTCCAACAAGAAGCCAAAGTTTATTTTCTTGGCGAAGATTGTATGTGTAGTAAAGACGATGATATTTGCATTACAACAGACAAATATCATCTATAAGCAAAGCATTATAACTCACTACATCATTTACCAATATTGCGGGAATTATATTTCTAAAAAGTCTTGACCTATAAGATCTCTCAAACTGCATTCTATTTGTACCATTTTGTTTTGATGAGCCTTATACTCATCGCTATCGGGATAAAACGGCCTATGTTGCTTCATCTTTCGATATTTATCCATAGTGGTGCATATATTCTTTGTATTTTCAGAGGTATAGGCATCCAATAGCTTTTCCCATATTATCTCTATGGCCACACTGCTTGGATGTAACATATCGGCTTCGAAAAAACGGTAGTCTCGCAATTCATCCATCACTATCTCATACGATGGAAAATAGTGGCACATACCCGATTTATTTTGCAATTCATCCACAGCCAAATGCAGTACCGATTTGCTTAGCAGGTTTTCTCTGTAGCCCTCCTTCCAATGACGTATAGGGCTTACCGTAAGTATTATTTCAGCCTTGGGATTATAGGCATGTAGCTTTTTCTTCAAAGTCATATAGCGGTCCACAATCTCGTTGACTTTCAACAGCCGCCTATCGAAATATGTACCCGGTATTTTATGACAATTACCCACCACTATATTCTGCTCTATCAAGGTATATATAAGAGCCGTACCCCATGTGATAAAGATATAATCTACATCTTTCAGAAATTGATGAGCTTCTTCAATCTTAGTTCTACAGTTTTCCATACATTGTTCTTTCGAAACATCGGAAAACTTGCTATGATGATACCACGAATGCCAAAGGTGATTATTGAAAACGATATCGTCGTCCGATATTTTTCTATTATCAATACAATATTCCAAACATTGTGCTATCGAAAAGGGATTGTACAATATCCCAAAAGGATTTCTCACACATCGGAATCCGAAATAGTCCAACTTTTCGCCTATTGAATCGGTAAAGCAGGAACCTACAAGCAAAAGTTTATTACTATGAGTCAGAGATATTCCATCTTTCTTAGGCACAACTATAGTTTGTAGTTTCATAAATGCTTTATTTCTCTATTTCTAGTTTTCTTATTTTCTCCATCTTTTTCAGTTCTTCTAGCATAACTCTTATATCCACCTTTTTTTCGGCCATCATTCGTAAGGATAAATCATTTGCTACATCTTCCACCAATACTGTTATTGATGCATTGCCTTTATGCTTATTTATTAGAGTTTCCATTGCCTGACAAAACTTTTCGTCAACATCTTCGACTCTAATAGAAAACACTATACCCTTGGCATACCTATCCATCACCTCATCAAGCATTATTACATCATTCATCTTTAGCTCTATATCTCTTTTGCCATCCTCATTTGCCCATCGTTTCTCTCTCAATATAGCTCTACAATAAACAAAAAAGCCTACCTCCATATGATCCTTTACCTTGGCATAATCTTCGGAAAATAATGTCATGGTATATACACCTTCCATATCCTCTATCGTAAACTTTCCGTATGGTTTTCCGGATTTAGTCTGACTTTTGACTACGTCTCTAATTATTCCTGCAAAAGCCAACTCTTTTCTGTTTTTCAGTTCTTGTAGATTGTTTAATTCTGAGACCTTAGTATTGGTAAAGTATTTTATTTCCATCTTATAGTCATCAAGCGGATGTCCCGACACATAAAAACCTATCACCTCTTTTTCATATTCCGACTGTTCGTTGTTTGACCATGGTTCGGAATCTGGTATAACAGGATATTCTTCCTGCTTTAAATTCTCACAGGTATCAAACAATGACACTTGAGCAGCATCACCAAAGTTTTTATTATTTATCCATTTTATAAGTCTGCCTATCAAGTTTGGCGAATCATCGCCTTTCTTCTGAAAATACTGTGCGCGATGTATCCCTTCGAAAGTATCGAATGAGCCCGACTTTGCCAACGACTCTAAGTTCTTACTATTTATCGTTTTTAGATTTATTCTCTCAAAAAAGTCGAATATATTTTTAAATCTACCGTTAGTTTCGCGTTCGGTTATAAGCTCGGCTGCAGCATTTTCACCCATACCTTTTATCGCACCCAAACCAAACCGTATCTCACCTTTGTCGTTAACCATAAAGTGTATGTCACTCTCGTTTACATCAGGTCCCAACACTGGTATCTTTAGGCGTTTACACTCTTCTATAAAAAAAGTAATCTTCTTTATATCACTAATATTGTGGGTAAGAACTGCCGACATATATTCTGCCGGATAGTGAGCCTTAAGATACCCCGTTTGGTATGCCACAAAAGAGTAACAAGTTGCATGCGATTTATTGAAAGCATATTCTGCAAATTTCTCCCAATCGCCCCATACTTTCTCCACTTTGTCATCGGGCAAATTGTTTTTTCTACATCCCTCTACAAACTTTACTTTCAACTCGGCCATTTTATCCTTCAATTTCTTACCCATAGCCTTACGCAAACCATCGGCTTGTCCCTTGGTAAATCCGGCCATAGACTGTGAAAGTAGCATCACCTGCTCTTGATACACAGTTATTCCATATGTTTCATCGAGATACTCGCTCATCATAGGTATGTCATACTCTATCTTTTCCCTTCCTTGTTTTCTAGCAATAAACTGAGGTATGTATTGCATAGGGCCCGGCCGATACAATGCATTCATGGCTATAAGATCCTCAAATCTTGTAGGTTTAAGATCTCGCAAATGAGCTTGCATACCCTCTGATTCAAATTGGAATGTTCCTATCGTAGCTCCTTTTTGATATAACTCGTAGGTAAGTTCATCATCGAGGGGTATACAATCAATATCCAAATCTATTCCCTGTCGCTTCTTAATATTTTCACAAGCCGTCTTTATTATCGATAATGTCTTCAACCCCAAGAAGTCCATCTTTAACATACCTACTGATTCTATAAGCTTACCTTCAAATTGTGTAACCATAAGATCGGAATCCTTTGCCGATGCCAAAGGTACAAAGTTGGATATATCTTGGGGGCCGATTATCACTCCGCAAGCATGCACCCCTGTATTTCGTATGGAACCTTCTAACTGCACTGCATATTGGAGTACCTTCTTTTCCAATTCGGTACCATTATCTCTAAGATCTCTCAGTTCTGGCACTTCTTCAAAAGCCTTCTTCAGCGTTGTTCCAGGTTTTTCGGGTACAAGTTTGGCCAGATAATTAGATGTTTGAAGATCCAAATTCATCACACGAGCCACATCTTTTATTGCCGATTTTGCTGCCATGGTGCCAAAATTAACAATCTGAGCTACATGATCGGCACCATATTTATCCATACCGTAGTGCAACGATTTCTCTCTACCGTCGTCATCAAAATCGACATCAATATCGGGCATACTTATACGCTCGGGATTCAAAAAACGCTCAAACAGCAAC
>JAGCLZ010000144.1 GCA_017646685.1 Bacteroidales bacterium
CATTACTTCCGACTGAGGAGTGATAGGATAGCCAAAATAACCATCACAACCACTGGCAATCATTGCTTGGGCAATAGCTTCATTACCCTTCATTAATTTTAATTCCTTTGCCATTTCTTATATACCTTTAACTGTTTATAAATTTGCTTTATAGACGGATATTACACCATCGGGGCATACGATAGCACAACTTGCACAACCAATGCATTCGTCTTTTACGGCTTCGGCATAGTTATAGCCTTTACCATTTACATTTTTCGACAACGCAATTACAGATTTTGGACATGCTCCCAAGCATACTCCACATCCTTTACAGCGTTCTCTGTCAATAACAATTTCTCCTTTTATTGCCATGTTATTTAGATTTATAGGATTAATAATTTTCTGTAT
The DNA here is from genome assembly GCA_017646685.1 of Bacteroidales bacterium. Classification (GTDB taxonomy): domain Bacteria; phylum Bacteroidota; class Bacteroidia; order Bacteroidales; family P3; genus HGM05376. The sequence goes on from JAGCLZ010000144.1 coordinate 391, forward strand.
TTCTAAGTGGCAAAGTTACGACTTTTTTCTGATATACACTGCTTTTTACGAAAAATCTTTTCCTTTTATTTTCCAACATATCATTTTTATCCTTTATTTCATTGATTTATTGTTGTTATTAGTTTGGGGTTCTTGCCGTAGCTGTATGGCTAAATCTGAGCACTATATAATACTATTACATGATATTGAAAGTTTTTTCATCTTTTGAGATTAAAATTTCCGTTTATCGGTATTGACAAAATAATTATACACCCAAAAAAAATTCTACGTTCGCCACCACATACTTGGTTATACCAATATACTGAAATTTGACAATAGGGTGTCAACTCATTGACAGTATACCATCAAACTGACGACACCCGGGTGTGAAGCACATTGATAGTATAGTATAAATTCAATATCGCTATCACACTATACAACAAACTTTTAGATAAACATATAAAAACACCGCTCTGCCGGCAAAAATTCCCTCGTGATGTAGATGAATTTTCCTCACGAGGAAAATTTACCTACTACACGATGTAGATAAATCTACATCGTGATGCATTTCTACGGCACAGTGTGAGGCCTGTTTATATACCAAGAAAAGAAATAAAAATAAACATCGCACTACACCAAAACCATAATTATTGCGTTATAAGACTCGTACATTAATATATAATTATAGTATCTGTATATGAACCGAGCAATTGCCATTATAATACTGATGATATACACGAGTAATATTTTTCCTCAGGCTGTGGTGTTTACCTCGGCCGTAGTGGGCAATGATGGCAATGTAACATTGACGTGGCAATACAACGGTGATACCGAAACTTTTATAGGCTACGACATTGAAAAATACCAAAACAATTCGTATCAAACCATAGCTACTTACAACGATATAAGCACAACGGTTCATACCGACAACAATGCCAATGCCGACAATGCCGAAGAGAAATACCGAATTGTGGCCCGCACTTCCACCGATAACTTCTACGACTCTGCCTCAACGATATACATCGATGTAGTAAATACCAGCACCAACAATATTTCGGCCTACCTATCGTGGAACAACCCTTTTATATCGACCAACGTCTCCCCTACTACCTTCAGAATTTACCGAATGATTCAAAACAAAACCGATTGGCAACTGATAGATACATCTTCCATACTTCGTTACAGCGACACCATCACTCGTTCTATCTGCAATGATACTGTGCTATACCGAATTATATGTATCAACGGCAACGACACCTCTCATATTTCCAACAGCGAAGGCAAACTTTTTTCCGACCCTCTGCCTACCACGCCATGCTTGCTCGACGTGATTACGATTGACGAAGATTCTCAAAAGATACACCTATCGTGGCATCCAAGCTCCGATTCCGATATATGGGGATACTTTATATGTCAAGGATCGCCATGCATAGCACTAGATACAATATACGGAAAATACGACACCAACTATATTGCCGAACAGCACAGCAGTACAACCATATACGACTACCGCATATATGCTTTCGACTCGTGTTTTACGGCAAGCGCCCTTACAGAATATTATCATAATATAGTAGTAAGTGGCGGAGTAGTAGACTGCAGCAACACCATAGACATACATTGGAACCAATATATAAATATGCCCGATGGTGTAGACAGCTACAGAGTATATGTTCGCTACAGCGGCGAAGCCTCCTTTCATCAACTTGCACATATAGAGGCAGACAGCCCTCTAAACTACCGTTTCGATGTACCTATAGCAATACCAAGAGCATACGTAAAAGTGGTGGCTGTCAACAGTTCGCAAACCAAACGTTCGGAATCGAACACTTTGATTGTAAACATGTCTGTTCCAGATACTGCCGATTTCATCTACACACGGTTGGCCACTGTGGCTGAAGACAACTCTGCCATCGACCTTACGTTTTATGTAGACACCTCCTTTGCCACAACCGAATATCTACTATACCGAAAGGACAACACACGGCCATACACACATATAGCCTCGTTGCCTGCCACCTCGCAACCATACATATATTATACCGATACCGAGGTTGACCCTTCCAACAAGAGATACCACTACTACCTTTCGGTAAAAGATGCTTGTGGTATAAGCGAAAAGAAATCAAACATAGTATCGCCAATATATATACAGTTGAAATCGAGCGAGAACACAAACCGAATTATCCGCTCCAACTACATTGGTTGGGACTCGGTGGCATACTACAAAGTGTTTCGCAAGCAAAAGGACGACCTACTATGGAGCTATATAGCTACCCTGCAACCATGGGAATATGTTTACACCGATAACATGAACGACATTGACAATCTGAAAGACAATCTGATATACCGTATAGAAGCCTACGAAGCACCAAGCCATTGGGAGGAAACATACACATCGTCATCGCAATCGGTAACATACACCCGCGAAGGCGATATATGGATACCAAATGCTTTTACACCACATAACGACAATAACGAAACCTTCGGTCCTATAACCACATTTACACGGCAAGACGACTACCTATTCCAAATCTACAACAGAATGGGACTTATGATATTCCAAACCACCGACATTAACCAAGGATGGGACGGCCGATTCAACGGCGAATATGTGCCACAAGGCAGCTATGTATATATAATATATTGTACATTCAGCGACGGTACAAGCCATGTAGAGAAAGGAACGGTAACAGTAATAAGATAGAAATATAACCGAAAAAGAAATAAAAGTAGAATGTAACCGTTATACCCTCCATAACACACATATCAAGAAAATAAACGTATCATGACAACAATCGAAGAGCTATACAATATATATATACAGCACCGAAACATCACCACCGACACTCGCACCATACATGGCGGCGAAATATTCTTTGCCCTAAAAGGCGACAACTTCGACGGCAACACCTTTGCCCACAAAGCATTGGAAGCCGGAGCAGCATTTGCCGTTGTAGACAATACCGAATGCTACTCCCAAAAACCTGAAAGGTGCATACTCGTGGACGATGTACTGACAGCTCTTCAACAGTTGGCACGATACCACCGAAGCCAAACAAAACACATACCCATAGTGGCTATCACAGGCACCAATGGCAAAACCACCACCAAAGAACTGACCACAGCCGTACTATCAAAAAAATATCGCACACATTCCACCAAAGGCAACTACAACAACCATATAGGTGTACCCCTAACCCTGCTGTCGATGCCACAGGACACCGACATTGCAATAATAGAAATGGGCGCCAATCATCCCAAAGAAATAGAGTTTTTATGCTCCATAGCACAACCCGATTATGGACTGATAACCAATATTGGCAAAGCCCACTTGGAAGGTTTTGGCAGCTTTGAGAATGTGATAAAAACCAAAACAGAACTCTATAACTACTTGCATAGCACCAACGGATTGGCATTTGTAAACGCCGACGACAACATACTGATGGAAAACATCAACAATATAAAACACATCGAATATAGCCGCAATGGTATAAACAGCATCATACGCCCATCGTACAAAGATTCATCGCCATACCTGCAATTCTATTTCGAAGCCGACGACAGAGTGTATACCGTAAGTACCAACCTATTGGGAGCCTACAACTATACCAATGCATTGGCTGCTATATGTGTGGCATCGTTTTTCAAAGTTGACTGCTTCGACATAAAACAAGCATTAGAAGAATACATACCCACCAACCACCGCTCGCAACTGAAGAAAACCAACAGAAATTCGCTGATAATGGATTGCTACAATGCAAACCCATCATCAATGAAAGTGGCATTAGACAATTTTGGCGCAATAAAAACCGCAAACAAGAAAGTGGCAATACTGGGTGCAATGAAGGAGTTGGGTGCCGACTCAGAACGCGAACACAAAGCGGTAGTAGAACAGGCCTCGAAACTCGAGCTTGACATGGCTGTATTTGTAGGAAAAGAATTTGAGTTTGTAAATCCCTCCAAAGGTATACTACACTTTACCGACACAGCCAAAGCCAAAGAATACTTTGCCGCCAACCCCATTGCAGAAGCCATCATACTGCTGAAAGGCAGCAACAGTATGCACATGGGCGACATGGAAGCAGTACTATAAACAACAATACTTAAGCACATTACACCTACGTTGCAAACAAGCCCACAACCGGCATGTTTGCAGCACTTGTGGGTTACAATCCACCTATTCCCATACCATTAAGACTACAACATATACCCATCAACTACCCCAGGTTGTACATATCAATCCTCCAACATATATATCTTATCGTCCCCAAGACATATACCCCACAATAGGAAAACATACCTATAGTAACAGCGAAATTCATTGCAATGAAAATCAAAACATATTTCTTTTCACAAATAATTCCCACACTTATCCACCAAAACCCTGTGGGTTACGACCCAAAAGTGCCATAGTTTCGACCCGTAACCATGGCACTTTTGATGGCTAAACCGCAGGGTTATGAAACGGTATTGACAGACTTGGCTACTGCAAGTAGCAAAAATGATAAACAATTGAATGATACGTATTTTTAGTATAATTGTAAAATAAAATATTAAAACTCTTTGCCGAATAAAAAATAAGTAGTAATTTTGCACCGCAAAACCACGAGACAGGTTTTGTATTAGAAAGGCATTTTTGCTGGATTCCTCAAACGTGAGCTTCGACAACTTACATAGTTTTAAGGTAGGAATATAAGGCGAAAGGATGTTTCATTGGTTGTATCCGTAAAAACACATACGATAACGACCTAGTGGAGCAATTCACTAAACTTATATTCACCTTAATGGAAGTCGAAGTCCAACGTTTGGAATATAGTCGAGATGGATGGCTTCACTTTCTTATATCCAATTTTTTAGTTTTCCATCGAGCCGTGGAGTGTTTTTTTTCAACAGATATAATAAATACAGATCTGAATCTATTATGAACTATTTAATTTTATTGCAGAAATAAAAATATACAATTACATTAGCAAGAATTGAACTATATGATAGGAAAAATAATATTATCAAGACTCAGCAGTTTATTATCACAAAAGCGATTTACAATAGGAGAGCTTACTTACGAAATAACGGGAATAGATACAGTAAAGGTTTATCGATGCAACTCTTCTGCAACTTCTGTTAACATACCGTCAACCGTTACTAATAGAAAAAAAATCTATAATATTACATCTATTGAAAATGACGCTTTCAATGGATGTATCGAATTAAAAACACTAAATTTCAATGTAATTGAATGTGATGATTTTTCGATTTTTTATTCCAAACATCCATTTGAAGGATGTCCTATTTCCACAATAAATATAGGTGATAATGTACAAAAAATACCGGGATATTTTGCCTATGGAATAGAATCTCTTAATTCTATAAATATTTCAAATAGTGTTTTAATCATAGGTAATTCGGCATTTAGAAATTGTCGCAACCTAACAGACTTTATTATCCCCAATAGTGTCATAACTATTGAAAGTTCGGCATTTAATAGTTGTGAAAGTTTAACTGCTATTACTATCCCAAATAGTGTTACAACTATCGAAAGTTCGGCATTCAGTGGTTGTGTAAATTTAAGTTCTGTTACTATTTCTGATAGTGTTAGAAGTATCGGACGCGATGCATTCAGATGCTGTCGCAAGTTAAGTTCTATATCTATTCCGAATAGCATTGCAACTATTGAAAATTCTACTTTCGAAGATTGTATCAGCTTAACATCAGTTACAATTCCTAATAATGTCATTATAATTGAGAAGCATGCATTCTATAATTGTCAAAATTTAAATTCTGTTACCATTGGCACTAGCGTTACCTCTATTGGAAACCACTCTTTCGATAGATGTTACAATCTAAAAGTATTATTTTTTAATGCAATTCATTGCAATAATTTTTCTAGTGGTTCTGATTATCCTTTCCTTGAATGTCCTATTTCTACAATAAATATAGGAAATAATGTAGAAAAAATACCTAGTTATTTTGCTTATAATTTGAGTTCGTTATTATCGATTTCTATCCCTAATTCGGTTACTTCTATTGGAAAATATGCATTCTGTCGGTGTAGAAATCTTACACTCATAACAATGAGTGATAATATTACAAGAATTCAAGAATCAACATTTGACAACTGCAATAATTTAACTACTATTACTATTCCAAAGAGGGTTGCAAATATAGAAGATAGAGCATTTAATGGTTGTTATAACTTACGCAACGTTATTTCCTTAGCAGTTCTTCCTCCCACACTTGGCGAAGAGATATTTTCTGCTACAGCCATACTTACAATTCCTTGTCACAGCTTAGGTTATTACATGTCTACGGCTTCTAAATGGAAACAATATTTTGTAAGTATCGAAGAAATGAGCAGCGACATAACAATACCCATAATTTGACGACGAAAATATAGATAGCATATAGGCACCTTCTAAAAATCTAGGTTTTAGGAATTTTGCAGATTTCTTCTTTAAACTTTTACGTAATTTGCGTTTTTGTCAAAATCTTTCTACTTCTTCTTCAATTGCATATCCCGCCATACTCAAACGAAATAGAAATCTTTCTAGCAATATCGGCGAAGTCAACATTCCACAAATCACTTGCAAAGCATTTTTTTAGAAGTTAGCTTCGATAAAAATATTTGTACCACGAATGTTTATTGCTATTGCCTTTGCATAGGTTGTTCAGCATCGTTGCGTAGACTTATGGTGGTCCTTACGTTAGTTTATATTTGCCGTTGCGCAAGGTTTATGGTAGTCCTCGCGTAGGTTTTATGGTCTGCTTTCGCCGAAAGCAAATATCCCTTTCGCCGAAAGCAAGCATCCCTTTCGGCGAAAGCAAGCATTCCTTTCGCCGAAAGGGAACTATCAACTCTACGCAAAGGCAAGGTGCTACCCTACGCCAGGGCGACCTCCATTCCTACGCCGGGAGGCCATATATAATTATTACTGTCCGCTAAAACTTATGACTGAACTTAAAAATATAGGGATGACTTCAATTTTGAAGTTCAGCCCATTTTAATATTAGGCAATTTCTAGAAATTGCCTAATATTAGTTAGCAACTTATCCCATATATGTTATTAGCGTAACATATATGGGATAAGTTGTTTTTATCTTTACTAAAATAGTTACATTTTGTTTTGGAATCTACAATACAATTCTATTCTTATTCAAAAACCAAGGGTTCATAATAGTCCACTGTATCGCCCTTGTAATAAACCTTGGCTTTGGTGGTTGCCTTTATTTCCGATTCTTGTTTCGTATCCTTAGGTTTTTCCGGTTCCTGTTTTTTCGCTTCTATAGTAGGCTTGGAATCTTGCTTAGCCACCTCTATCGGTTTTTCGGGTTTCGGTTCCAATGGTTTTTCCTTAGCTTTTGATGATGAAATATTGGAATTCAACACATCTATAATATCGGTAAAGCATGCCAACTCCGAAGCCTCGGTGCTGTTAAATACCGACATCTGTTTCTGCCACACCTCGTAATACTCATTTGGCAAAGGTACCACCATCACTTCTGTAGTTCCTTTTTGCAATATTCCTAACTGCTTGGCAGCAATACGCGAAAGATCCAATATTCCCTTTTTAGGACAACGGTCGTTTACTCTTACAATCACCCATTTATTTGTGGTAGGATCTGTTACCAGCAGCAATGTTCCAAACTTATAGGTAAGGTGGGCTGCTGTGTATTTTCTTTGAGAGAAACGCTCTCCGTTGGATGTCAAACGACCTTCAAAACGATTGTGATAGTAGGTAACACGCATATAATGAGCCTGCGAAGTATCTATCATTTGTGCATACAGCGTAGTTACAAACGCCATCAACAATACATATATAGTAATCTTTCTCATATACTATTATTTTTAATTATTACCAATTTACAGCATCGGGATGAAACCAATTGTTGTGCAATCGCAATACTTGCTCTATCACATCTCTGACACATCCTTCACCTCCACGTAGGTGAGATATATAGTCGGCTATTTCTTTTATCTCTATTGCAGCATCGGCAGGGCATGTAGCCACACCTACTTGGCGCATAACTTCATAGTCGGGAATATCGTCGCCCATATACAATACTTCATCGGGTTGCAACATATTTTCGTCAAGAAATTGTTTAAACACCACAATCTTATTGCCTGCTCCGGTGTATATATCGGTTACGCCAAGAGATTCCATTCTATTGTTTATGCTCAACGAAGTTGCTCCCGATATTACGGCCACCAAATAACCTTTCTTTACCGCATATTGTATTGCATAGCCATCTTTTATATTTCCGGCTCTTACTGTTTCCTTATCGGCATACACCCATACGGCACCATCCGTCATAACGCCATCAAAGTCGAACACGAATGCTTTTATCTTATGTAATTTGTTTTTATAATTCATAATATCAGATATTTTGATATATTACAAATAACTGTTTGGTATCAGATAATTTTTCACATAATCGGCTACACCTTCGCGCAATGTATGCATTGGCAAATTGTATGTTTTTCGTAGTTTTGTAGTGTCGGCTTCGGTAAAGTATTGGTATTTATCACGTATATCTTCGGGCATATCAACAAATTCAATATTTACCGGTTTGCCCATTGCAATAAAAGTAGAGGTGGCAAGTTCCAAAAAACTTTCGGCATTTCCAGTGCCTACATTGTACAATCCACTTTCGGGACGAGTTTTGTACATGTGTATAAGTATGTTTATTACGTCTTTTACATATATAAAATCTCTCAATTGCATACCGTCTTCAAACTTTGGATTATGAGATCGAAATAGTTGCATCTTGCCGGTTTTCTTTACAGTTTCAAATGTGTGAAGCACCACTGATGCCATTCTTCCTTTGTGATATTCGTTGGGACCATATACATTAAAGAATTTTGTTCCAACCCAAAATGGAGGTTGTTTTTCTTGAGCCAATGCCCATAAATCAAATTCATTTTTACTCTTACCATATGGATTGAGAGGCTTTAGTGACGATACAATATTGTGGTCATCAATATATCCATACTCTCCATCACCGTATGTAGCAGCCGATGAAGCATAGATAAGCGGAATGTTGTTGTCGCAACATCTTGTCCATATATTACGAGTATAATCGAAATTTAGATGTTGGAAAACATCCCAATTAAACTCTGTGGTATCGGTTCTTGCACCCAAATGGAAAATAAAATCAATCTTTGTGGCATTTGCATCAAACCAATCAAAGAAATCTTCGCGTTGTACTTTGGTAACATACTTCTTTGTTTCCCAATTATTGATTTTTCTTGTTTGAGCAAAGTCATCAACGATAACAATATCTTCGATACCCATTTTATTAAGGGTTCCTACCAATCCACTCGCTATAAAACCTGCTGCACCTGTTACTACAATCATTGTTTTCAGTGTTTAATATATAGTTATTTTATATTATTTCAATTCTGTTTATATACATAATCTATCATCTGCTCATATACCTTGGACCATCCTTCCCATCCGAAACTTTCACATAAATTATTGTTATGCCAGATACTATAAAACGTACCATCTACAGATTTTATTTCGTCGATTATATTTTTTAATATATCCAAAGCCTCATCAGGAGTACGGTTGAGATACATTTTCAGAGCGGTATCCATCACTGCAAAGGGATGTATGACCAGGTTTGTTTCTGCATCTGTTTCCAAATCATAGAAATTAAATGGAGTACATATACTTGCCCTAAACCCATACTCATTGCTGTAGCCCATGGAGAAATCAGAATCTATATTATTTTTTATCAGATTATTGTAGCTCATTGGCAATTGAAACCTTAAAAAATGAAACCGGCTACGCACTATAGGTTTATGCAACACCTTCGACAATCGCTTTATCTCTACGGTAAGTTTGTTTGGCTGATCCATCGAAGCATACGATGGGTGTATACCCACTTTGGAATAATCGGCCAAATGTTTTATCAATTGCTGGAAGTTCAAACTATTGTGTGATATATTTTTGTCGTAGTTATCATAATCGGCAAAAAGTATAAAGAACAATAGCTCTGTGTGGTATTTTTCGGAAAGAGATATTATAAAATCAAATGTATCGAACGGGTCTTTTCGACGATTGAGCATAACCATTGCTCTCATTTTCACACCTTCATAGTCTTGCTTAAATATATCTCGAATAAAACCTCCAACATTTCTAAACACTCCTTTTTGCTTAAACGAATAAGCAGAATCCACATCAATGGTATTCACAAAATGGAATTTACGCAATGGTATAACAAAATCAGGATAGGCCTCTTTCAGTTTATTCGTCAACAAAATTGCCCACTTATTTACAAGCGGAGTATGCAAAAATCCTTTTTGATAGGCTATACTATCGTTGAAATCAAATCGTTGATGATGATCTTTATGATGAGGAAGATATTCTTCATAACGAGACACCAAATAAAACGAAGCTGCAAAAATATCGAAAGGCAAAGTTTGATCTTTGCCGTATGTGGCAAAAAATATAGGCAAATTCTCGTATTCCGACATCTGTATTTCCTGATTTTCAATAGATGTCTGATATAATAGTTTCACTGATTTGATATATAGCCCATCGCCTATCTTTTTGTCGGAATAACATAGTTTACAACCTTCAAAGGCTGCGTAGTAGTTTTCGTCCAAAGTTATCTCGAAAGGTATATGCAATATACTTTTAAATATAAGATTGAGCGTATAGCCTACCCTATTAGTCAATTTCGACACATGAATCAGCAGCATATATTATTCGTTTTTAGTATTTTCGTAAGCATTGATTATCTTAGTTACCAGCTTGTGACGTATCACATCTTTATTGGTAAGCTGTATGATGGATATTCCTTCAATGTCCTTAAGAATATCTATAGCTTGTGGCAATCCCGAACGTTGATTCTTTGGAAGATCTATCTGAGTTATGTCGCCCGTAACTATAAATTTGGCATTTCGCCCCATACGGGTAAGAAACATCTTCAATTGCGATGGTGTGGCATTCTGAGCCTCATCAAGTATAACAAAAGCATTGTCGAGGGTTCGCCCACGCATAAATGCCAAAGGTGCAATCTCTATAGTATTGTCTTCCCAATACGAAAGTAATTTTTGCTGTGGTATCATGTCTCGCAAAGCATCGTACAAAGGTTGCAAATAAGGATCTAATTTATCTCGCAAATCACCGGGAAGGAAACCCAAATTTTCACCTGCTTCCACAGCTGGACGGGTAAGAATAATACGTTTTATTTCTTTATTTTTCAATGCTCTTACTGCCAATGCCACTGCAGTATATGTTTTGCCGGTACCTGCAGGCCCCACAGCAAATATCAGATCGTTAGCTTCGCAAGCCTTCACCATTTTGTGCTGATTTGCAGTGCGTGCCTTTATAAGTAGCCCATTCCTACCATGCACCAACACATCTCCAGAAGTTTCCTCTGCCAGCCCTTCTGCCGTATTGTCCATAATTTGCATTATCGAACTTTCGTCGATCTTGCCAAACTTCTCGTAAAAGAACAACATCGACTTAAATTTTTCTTCAAAGAAAACTATATCTTCCTCAGCACCTATAAGTTTAAGCATCTCGCTACGAACAATAAGTTTAAGTTTTGGGAAAAGTATTCTTACAAATTCCAAAACCTTATCGTTTGTACCCCAAAAGTGTACATAATCGATATCTTCCAAAGATATTATCTTTTCTAATGATTCGTTGTTTTTCACCCAATTGTATTTTATGTGTATAAAAACGCCAATCTTTCTGTTTTAGTATAATGGTTTTAAAAATTAGAGGATATCAATAATAAAACGAAACTATGGGTAGAATTATATTTAATTGTATTTGGTTTTGGAAGTTTAAAATTCAAATATTGTTTGATATTCAATTTAAAAATACAGCAACCGAGAGTACGAAATTTACATCACGAGGAAGATTTATCTACATCACGTAGTAATTAAATTTCCCTCGTGAGCAAAATCCAACTACATCACGAGGGATTTTTAAGGCTATATATAGGCTAGCATTTGACAGTATACCATCAAATGCTTTATACACTACCGTGAACCAATTGATAATAGGGTATAAATAAATGAACAGAATTCTGTTTAGCCAACAGATAAATCAAATATAAATCTCAAGCCAACATTTCACCAAATCTTAGAAATTGTCATCTGTATTGAAAAAAGATTTTAATATGCCACATTTTTTCCAATAAAAATAGTACCTTTGCAAAGGAAAAAGATATTAATACAGATAATACAATTTTTTGATAAACAGTGCAATATGAAACAGTATCTAGACCTTTTACAACATGTATTGTCCAATGGCAACACCAAGAGCGACCGCACAGGTACAGGTACTCAAAGTGTTTTTGGCTATCAGATGCGTTTTGATTTGAATGAAGGTTTTCCTTTACTTACCACCAAAAAGTTACACCTCCGTTCCATTATCTACGAATTGTTATGGTTTTTGAAAGGCGATACCAATATAAAATATTTGCATGACCATAAGGTAAGCATTTGGGACGAGTGGGCTGATGAAAATGGCGACCTCGGTCCTATTTATGGAAAGCAATGGCGTAGCTGGGCCACTGCTGATGGCAAACCTATCGACCAAATAACACAACTAATCGAACAGATTAAAACCAACCCCGATTCGAGACGATTACTTGTATGTGCTTGGAATGTAGGAGAAATAGATAAGATGGCGTTACCTCCATGTCATATATTGTTTCAATTTTATGTTGCCGATGGAAAATTATCTTGTCAATTATATCAACGTTCGGCCGACATATTTTTGGGAGTACCCTTTAACATAGCATCCTACGCATTATTTACCATGATGATCGCCCAATCATGTGGTTTGAAGTATGGCGAATTTATCCATACCCTTGGCGACGCCCATATTTATAGCAACCACATTGAGCAAGTAAATCTACAACTAAGCCGAGCCCCCCGTAAACTACCTACAATGAAGTTGAATCCCGAAAAGACCAATATTTTCGAGTTCGATTATGAGGATTTCCAACTTGAAGGCTACGACCCTCATCCTCACATTAGAGGTGAAGTGGCCGTATAAATAACATTGCCTTCGGCATCAAACAGTTCACATACATCTTTACCCTTCTCGAGCCATATAGTATTGAGCCCTGCAAACGATGCTCCTTCGGTATGTTTTTTGCAATCGTCAATAAGAAGAGTTTCATTAGGACGAAGTTTCTCTTTTACAACTATAGTTTGAAACACTGCAGGTTCAGGCTTACGCAAACCTAACTCACAAGAGAAAAACACCTTGCGGAAAACATTATCGAACAAATCCTCTCCTAAATTTTCGGCAACATATTTTCGAAAATAACTAGCATTTACAACATCACTATTACTAAGCAAATAAAGATTATAACGTTTAGAAAGTCTCCTTAGCAGTGTGGCATGTTGCAGAGGAGCCTTTACTATAAGGGTATTCCAAGCATCCAATATCTGCACATCACCAAGAGGTGTACCCAACACCTTGCGAACCTCATTGCAAAACTCTTCGACTGTGATTTGATTTTTCTCAAAAGCCTTGGTAACTCCTGCTTTATAGAGGGTTTTGTAAGGATTATCAATACCCTTTACTCCAAAATGGAAAAACCTCCTATTCATCATATCCAAGTCTATGGTAATAATAGGTCCACAAAGGTCAAATATTATGTTTTTAATCATTTTTGAAAACAATCTATAGTTTTGTTATATCAATCTCAAACTTACAATCGGGCACCGAACAATGAAGCGCACATTCATCACATACAGTAAGTTCACCATGTAAACGCTTCTTCACCATATCCGACAATCGTTCTGCCAATGCAGTTATGGCTATCTTTTGTATCACTTCATCGCAGAAAGCATACATAAGCAAAGTTTTAGCCGTGCGTTCGCCAATACCACGAGAACGGATGTAAAATAAAGCCGTTTCGTCTAACTGACCTATTGTTGAACCGTGCGAACATTTCACATCATCATTGTAAATCTCTAGGAAAGGTTTTGAATCAACCGTTGCCTTATCAGTAAGCAATATGTTTTTGTTGGATTGCGAAGCATCTGTTTTTGTTGCATGTTCGCATACAAGTACATGACCATTAAAAGTAGCATGTGCACTATCATCCAAAATTCCTTTAAACAACTCGTTACTAGTACAATTTGGAAACGCATGTTCAACATACACATAATTATCCATTTTCTGCTCCTTATCCATCAGATACAATCCATGTACTTGAGCATCGCAGTGTTCCCCAAGCATACGCACCTCATTATGATTGCGAATATTGCCACCATTGAGTGATATAGAATTCGACAATAGTGATGCACCTTGCTGCATAACAATGTAATTGTGGTTCATTAAGCCCGAATTATTGTTCATATTCTGCATCTTGTAATGTTCCACATGTGCATCTTGATCGATGTAAATCTCTGTTACATTGTTTGAAAAGCTACGATTCTGATTACACGAATCATCGCAATGTATAAGCGTAATCCTACTATTTTTGCCCACATATATCAGATTTCTTGTTTGCAAAAACAATGGTATTTGCGACTTTATAACGTCTAAAATTTGTATAGGTTTCTCTATCACCACATTGTCTGGTACATATATAAAAAATCCATCAGAAAAAAGGGTAGTATTTGCTGCCAAAAAACTATTCTCCTTTTTACTGCAAGTGGCGAAATATTTTGATACAAGCTGCGGATACTGCTTCAAAGCCTCTTTAATACTACCCATTATCACCCCCTGTGGAGTTACAATCATTTTCTCACTATCTGCTACATAGCCATTGAAAAGCGTAAGGCGTGTGGTATCCAAGCGTGGAATATTGCAAACAAAATCATATTCATGTTTTTCTTTTTCGTTAGGCAAATCCAAATTATCAGTAAGATACGACGAAAAATCGACAAACCGCCACACCTCATCTTTACCAAAGTCAAAACCATGCTCCTTCAAGTATTTGACAGCTAAAGCCTGCTTATCCCCTACCACTTGGATAGGTAAAAATGCTTGGATTGATGCATTGATATAATTCAAAGTATTTTCCATGACAATGTTATTTTTGGTTGTTTTCCAACTCCTCTCTTATCCATTCGTAGCCTTTGCTTTCAAGTTCCAAAGCAAGTTCTTTGGTTCCTGATTTCACAATTCTGCCCTCGTAAAGTACATGAACAAAATCGGGAACGATATAGTCAAGCAAACGTTGGTAGTGGGTTATCACCACAATAGCATTGTCATTGCTACGCAATTTATTTACACCATTTGCAACTATACGCAAGGCATCTATATCAAGGCCTGAATCTGTCTCGTCCAAAAATGACATTACAGGATCTAACATCGCCATCTGAAATATCTCGTTCTTCTTTTTCTCTCCACCTGAAAAACCTTCGTTTACACTTCTATTAGCCAATTTTGCAGTCATTTCCACTACCTTTTTCTTTTCTTCCATCAGTTTCAAGAATTCTGATGCCGATAGTGGATCTAATCCACGATACTTACGTTGTTCGTTTACAGCTGTACGCATAAAATTGGTAATACTCACACCAGGTATTTCCACCGGATACTGAAATCCAAGAAATATACCCTCTGCAGCACGCACATCTATTGGCATTTCCAATAAATTTTTACCTTTAAAAATAATTTCACCTTGTGTAACAGTAAACTTACTATTACCAGCCACAACAGCAGCCAAAGTACTTTTACCATTACCATTTGGCCCCATTATTGAATGTACTTCGCCTTTATTTATTTCAAGATTTACTCCCTTCAATATTTCTTTATCGCCTATAGAGGCATGTAAATTACGTATCGACAATAACGACATAATATATCTATTTTTATTATTAACTATTTAATTTTGTGTAGAATAAACTCAATTTCAAAAACATCTTTTTATTCACAAACTTATTGCAAATATACGAAATATTTTTCAGATTACAGAATCGATTCCCACAATAAGAATTGATACAATTTGCTCCACAATTTAATCTTTTATCTTCGTCAAAAGAAACATCAGATTAACACTACTATCGTTATATATGCATATATTTTATTAGTCTCAAAAAAACTCTATATTATATTTATCATTATTTCCACCATACTCAATATAAACAACAAAAAATAAGGAGTTGCACTATGCGTTGCAACTCCTTATCTTATTTATTTCTTCAACCATTTATCAAACCAATCAATAAAGTTTCTGTGCCACAATACACTATTTTGAGGTTGTAACACCCAGTGGTTTTCATCGGGGAAGTATAAGTATCTAGCAGGTACACCTCTAAGAACGGCAGCATTATAAGCAGCCATACCTTGCGATGCCACTATGCGATAATCCAATTCTCCGTGAATTACACATATAGGAGTATTCCAGTTTTGGATAAACTTGTGTGGAGAGTTTGCATAGCTACGTTGAGCAGTTGCATTGTTCTTATCCCAATACGGACCACCCAAATCCCAATTTACAAACCACATTTCTTCGGTTTCGCAATATTGTTGTTCTAGATTGAACATACCATTATGAGCCAAGAATGCTTTAAAGCGATTTTGATGATTACCGGCCAACCAGTATACAGAGAAAGCACCATAGCTAGCACCACATGCTCCTACTCGGTTTTCATCTATACTTGGGTGTTCCTTAGCAATAACATCGTAGGCTTGCATATAGTCCTTCATATTTTGTCCACCATAGTCTCCACTAATTTGCTCATTCCATTTAGTACCAAACCCTGGAACACCATGACGGTTAGGGGCTATAACAAAATAACCAGCACCAGACATCAATTGGAAGTTCCAACGTGTTGACCAGAACTGGCTTACCATATCCTGTGGTCCACCTTGGCAGAAAAGTAATGCCGGATAGGTTTTAGTGCTATCGTAATTGTAAGGATAAACAACCCATACAAGCATATCTTCGCCGTTTGTAGTTTTTATCCAACGTTCTTCCACTTTACCCATATTCACTTTACTTAGCACATCAGTATTTATAGCCGATATTTGTTTTCCTTGAGCCTTTTCACCATTAGCATCATAAACAAATATTTCGGCAGGATGCGACATCGAGACTTCTTGAGTATAAATTTTGTCATCTTTCAGTTCGTAAGCATTTATATCGTGTAAGTCTTTGGTTACTTGTCTAAAAGTTTGTCCTGCAAAGTTGTAAACAAATATTTCTCTTGTTCCCATAAATGGGCTTATGAAATATATTTTACTATCGTCGTTACTCCAAGCATAGCTGTAGCATGTTTGGTCCAAATCGGCAGTAAGATCTTTACGTTCCTTGCTTTCTATGTCGTATAGCATAATACGTTGTTTGTCCGATTCATACCCATCGTGTTCCATACTTTCCCATATAATGTATTTACCATTATTAGAGAACACAGGGTTTTGATCATATCCCATTATACCGTCGCTAATGTTTTGCACGCTCTTGTCGGCTATATTATATAGGTATATGTCAGAGTTTGTGGAAAGAGCATATTCTTTGCCCACTTTTTTGCGGCAAGTGTATGCGATAGTTTTTCCATCGGGCGAAAAAGCTACTTGTTCCAATCCTCCCCACGGACGCATTGGACATTCAAAAGGTTCACCTTCCAATATGTCGGTTCCCGATACTATTTCACCGGCATTGAAGTCTGCAATATATATATGAGGGATTGCATCTACCCATTCGTCCCAATGACGATACATAAGGTCTTCATTTATACGACCTGTAGCATTAGGCAAGCCTTCATACAACTTAGCTATTTCACTGTCTTTCTCTTTTGATATTGTGGCTGTATATATCACTTTCTGTTGGTCGGGCGAAAGTTTAAATCCTTCTATACCTCCAGGGATATTGGAAAGTTGTTTTTCGTTTTTACCATCAATTCCTATAGCAAATATTTGAGCACCATTGTCTGTTCCACGAGCAAATGCCAATTGACTATCAGTCAACCATACTGGATTAAATTCACTCTTTGCTGATTGTGTTACTTGCTTGCAGTCGGTACCATCAGCGTTCATAACATAAAGTTCGGCATTACCTTTGTTTTTATCCAAATCATAGTAGGTAACAGTGTAGGCTATTTTACTACCATCGGGCGACACTGTGGCTTCTCCCATCTTGCCCATACCCCACATTACTTCGGGAGTGAATTGACCATCATTGATGGTTACATCTGTTTTGCCGATTATCTCTTCGGCGGGGGTTGTTTGTTTTACCTTACAACCCGTCATCAGCATCAAAAACGATGCCAAACTAAGAAATACTTTTTTCATGTATATTCAATATTAATTATTTATATTCAACATAATACAGTTGACAAAAACAATATCTTTCATTGCCAACTGAGATGCAAAAATACGTTTTTTTTCGAGAAAAAAAACATATTTGAAAAAGAATTATTGTCTATAGGTTCGGAACCTATAAAAAAAGACTCCCAATAAATAAATATCAGGAGCCCTAACCTAAAAAATTGTACTATGAAAAAGAAAATATTAAGCATGTGCCTATTCAGCAAATACTTCTACATTAATTTCAGCTTTTATATCTTTGTGGATGTTTACCACTACCGAATATGTTCCTACTTCTTTTATTTTCAAACCATCAACAAGAATTTTGCGACGGTCGATGTCATAGTTGTGTTGTTCTTTCAAAGCTTCAGCAACTTGAATATTGTTTACCGAGCCAAAGATTTGTCCGTTAGCACCGGCTTTAGCAGCTACACGGATTGATTTTCCTTGCAATGCAGCTTGAAGAGTTTCAGCTTCTTTGCGTATTTTTTCTTCTTTAAATGCGCGTTGACGCATGTTTTCTTCGTGAATCTTCTTGTTTGTAGGAGTAGCCATAACAGCATATCCCATTGGAAGAAGGTAATTGTTTGCGTAACCATTTTTTACAGTTACGATATCGTCTTTATATCCTAAATTAAGAACGTCTTGTTTTAATATTATTTCCATTAATTCTTCCTCCTAATATTATTTTAAACAGTCAGCTACGTAAGGCATCAAAGCCAAATGGCGAGCTCTTTTTACAGCTTGCGATACTTTCTTTTGATATTTGTTTGATGTACCAGTAATTCTTCTAGGAAGTATTTTTCCTTGTTCGTTTACAAACTTCAAAAGGAAGTCAGCATCTTTATAATCAATGTATTTGATTCCTAATTTTTTGAATCTACAATATTTTTTGCGTTGAGTTTCAACAGCAATCGGGGTCAAATATTTTATTTCAGTTTCGTTAGCCATCTCTTAATTCGATTTATTGTTCAACATTTTGTTCTTTTTTGGCATTACGTTTCTTTTCGTTGTATGCTACTGCATGTTTATCCAACGATACTGTTAGGAAGCGCAATAAACGTTCGTCACGTTTGTAAGCAGTTTCCAATTCAGCAATAACGTTACCTTCTGCCTTAAATTCTATCAAATAGTAGAATCCGGTTGTTTTTTTCTTAATGGGGTAAGCTAACTTTTTCATTCCCCAATTGTTCGAAAAGATGATCTCTGCACCTTTTGATTCCAAGAAGTCGTGATACTTCTTTACCGTTTCCTTCATCTGTTCATCAGACAAAACGGGAGTCATAATGAAAACGGTTTCGTATTGTTTTACCATAATCTGTTATATATTTTTATTGTGTAATTTGAGTTTGCAAAATTACTACTTTTTTCTCAATTACATATAGTTTTCTCAATGTTTTTTTTCCATATCACATATATACCTAAATATCAATATTCAATATCATATATTGAATTTACCATATCACGCTTCTGACACATTTATTCCTATACTTTTCTATCTCTTTTTGTTCGTTTTTACCGCCTAAAATCACAAATTATTATGTGCAAATCCATTTTTTTTAATCTACACTATCTATAGTTTCATACTACATTACAATACGCACATCGATGGATATACCTGATTCCTTTTCCGGCATAATTCCACGTTTCAAAGAGTCCATCAGCTGCATCATTTGCGGGGGCGATATGGGCTTTTCACTTTTTATCGTTACTGTTTCGTAGCCTTGTTTGCCCAATATTATTGTCACCCTCTCGGTGCTATAAACGTCGAAACTGCCGGCAATACCGTTGTACAATCCATTGCGGATGGTTTTGATCTCAAAGTCCGCAACATCGCCTCGACGTGGCAAATCCTTGACCGGCATGTGTATACACCCCACGCTATCGGTGGTAAGCTCCAATGCCAACCGGGTTTCAGAGCCTTTGAAAAAAACGGTGCAAACAACGGGTGAATGGTTGTTGGAGTTTAAAACACGAATAGCTACAGCTTCATTCTCTTCTATTTGCTTGATGGTTTTATGCATATCAGCAGTGTCTATACTATCCATTGTTCGGGCTTCGGTGTAGTAATACGAGATTTCCGACAACACTTTTACCACTTCGTATTCCTGTCCATACAACACTGCCGAAAACGTTGCAAAAACCAATAATATCATTATACGTTTCATCATAAGTTCAATTCTTTTATTATAAGTTACGTTTTTTCATTGGATTTTTACATTGGTATAAAGAAATCTATAGTACTAAATATTGGTACCAAAAAATAATGTGAAATTCTCCTGAAACCACAACAACTTATACACCATTCATACTTAATGTTTTTCATAGAAAAGACCTCATTATTTATCGTCAAATCGTAAGAAACAAATAAAACCTTTGGCATCCTTTTTTTGTTTTTACTCACCTTTTCAATATCCAAACTCGGCCAAATATGCTTCTTTGGCAAATAATCACCATCCAAAATAAGAGTATATGGAAGCGTATCTACTTCTCCCGATTCTATTTTGTACTCCCCATTTTCATAAAAAAACAAATTCCAACCTGTAGTTGCTTGCAAAGTATCACCATTTCCATCGGTTATCACAAAACCATTTAATATAATAGTATCGGCTGAATAGCTCTGCTTTTCTCTCAAAAAAGTTTCTATCTCTATTTCATAATGTATATCCTTCCCAACAAATACTGTTTTTATATTAGTTGAAGAATAATCCAAATCACTATTTACCAATAAGCTATCTGATGATAAAAATCTTGTATCATACCCATAAGCCGAAGCATACCCATAATTATTAAATGGCTCTGATTTCAATTCATACAAATAGGAACAATAGCCACAACTTTCGAAAAGTAAAACAATTAATACGCAGAAACAGAAATTTGCGAATCGGAAATATTTAGTTTTTGACTTCATATTATTACATTTTTGATTTTGCAAAGGTACATATTTTTTTCCGATACAGACCGGTCGGCAACCGTGCAGTTTTATAAGCGTTGCAGGGCATCGGTTTTTGACAGGCTTCGGAAGTGGTGGTTGCCCGTGTACTATTATAGTGGTTGCCGTTGTTCGAAAAGGGTGGTTGACCGCGTGCTGTAATGGTGGTCCGCAGATGGCATCTGCGACCATCGCAAATGCCATCTGCAAGGGTCGCAAATGCCATTTGCACATATTGCAAATAGCATTTGCAAACCACCTCCGCCGAACAACGGCAACCACCCTTTCCGAACAACGACCACCACCACTTCGGCACACGGGCAATCACCTTTTCCGAAGCAGCCTGAAACAAACTGAAAAACAAAGATATATCTATTCGGCAAATATTGCACAATTACATCGCCTTTCTTACGTAGCTGCATCGCATAGCTGTCGCATCGAAATCGGGAGGGAAATTTAGTAGCAAAGGCTGTTGACTTTTAAGCCTTCGCCACGGCCGGATAAAATAACAACGAACAACAAAAAACTTATCATCACTTAAGTTTTAATAACTTTATTGTTCATGTATGTGTTTATAGGGCAATAATGTATGCTTTTGTTCGTTAAAAGCATTATTTATTTGTAACAAACATAATATAATTTTGGCAATGAATTTAAAACGGCTTATTATTGCGATACCTTTCTTGGTATCATTTCTATGGGTGAATGGGCAAAAAGCCACCACAACATTCACGGCCGCCAATTATATTGGCGAAGTATCTGATTTTTTGGACAAAAACAAAGGGAGTTCGAGAGAACAAATAGCAGCCAACGAAAATATGCTTAAGCTATATACTCCTATTTGGACCGACTATAGCAAGGAAAACAAAGAACTTATTGTGGCTATTTCCAACCAGTTGGTAAAACTAAAGGTGCGTCAACAACCCGATTTTTACAAGTTTGTGGAAACACAAATCGTGTTTAAAAATTCGTCGCAAACCGAAAAGAGTTTCGACAATTGGGTGCAAGGACTGGACTTGATACTGAAAAAGAAACGCAAGCTCAGAGATTTTAACGACTTTATTACTTACACATCAACATTGTTGACCAATAACGTACTTACCGATTTCCGTGGCTCGAAGTGGGAGTTTCCCGAAGGAACACCTTTTTCATTCGACATTATAAACGAACGTATTGCGGTGCGTTTCAACACTCCGTTTGAGCTCTTTTATAATTCGGACAAGGACGGTGGCACTATAGTAGGCACAAAGGGTGTATACTATCCGTTGGACTACGAGTGGGTAGGTACCGGAGGTAAAATTGATTGGGCACGCACAGGGCTGTCCAGTGCTCAGGTATGGGCCACATTGTCAAACTATACTGCCAACACAAAGTTCCCAAAATTTGAGGCCGACTCGGTGCAATTTATGAACAAAAAATACCTCAAAGAGCCGGTTATCGGACGCTTGGAAGAGCATGTGGTAAACAAAATGCCACCCGAGAAATATAATTTTCCCAAATTCCGCTCGTACAAAAAAGACTATATCCTTCCGGGAATAATGCCTAACGTCGATTACAAAGGCAGCTTTATGATGAACGGTTCCAAGTTTATAACATCCGATAGCAAAAACCCTGCCACTCTGATATTCTACCGTAATGATAAGCCTTTTGTGGTAGCTTCGGCATACAAGTTCTTGCTTACTCCGGAAAAGGCTGTAAGCGATATAGCAGACATTACTATATACATCGATGGCGATTCGATATTCAACTCCGGCGTGGCTCTTAGCTATGTGGTGGGCGACAAAAAACTTTCGCTTATCAATAGTAGCAAACGTAACTATTACAGTCCCTACACCAATACCTATCACAACCTGGATATGTACTGCGAAAATATAACTTGGAATATTTCGGACGACAGATTGGAGATTTCCATGATTCGCCAACAAGGTACACAATCCTACTCGTCGTTCGAATCGGCCGACTACTATTCGCTACAAAAGTATTTAAACCTTCAAGGTATAGACCAGATAAGCCCGTTGCAACGAGTATATAGATATATGAAAAACCGCAAAAGCAACGAATTTTATATCGACGAATTTGCTCGCGACATAAAAATGGATATTATGCAAGCCAAACTGATGATTCATACCTTGGCCAAAGGCGGACTGCTTACCTTCAACGAAGGCGAAGGCCGCGTGTATGTAAAAGACAAATTGCCAATATACAGTCGTGCATACGCAAAATCGCCAAAAGTGGACTACGATGCCTTGATTTTGCACTCCGAAACTATGAGTAGCGAAAACGCAATATTGGATCTTAAAACCAACGACCTTGCCATGAAGGGTGTAAAAAAATTGGTTGTTAGCGACACACACCAAGTGGCAATATATCCAAAGAACGGAGACATTGTGGTAAAGAAAAACAGAAATATAATATTCGACGGGCTTATCAATGCCGGCCGATTTGTTATGCACGTTTCGGATGCCAATTTCAGCTACGATACGTTCAAGCTAACATTGCCACAGATAGACTCGATGATGTTCTATGTAAAATCATTTACCGACAAACGTCCCGATGCACCGCTAGAACTAGTTCGTACGCCTATCCACGACCTCCAAGCCGAAATACTTATCGACGAGCCTAACAACAAATCTAGCTTGAGAAAGATAATGGGCTACCCAATAATCAGAAGTTTGAAGGACTGCTATGCCTACTACGAAAGTCCGTACATACGCAACGGCGCCTACAAACGCGACAAATTCCATTTCATTATCAAACCTTTTACACTCAGAAATATGATGACCTTCGAAACCGACAGCGTAATACTTGACGGTACATTGGTATCGGCCGGAATATTCCCCGACATCAACGAACCATTGATAGTACGAAAGGACTATTCGCTAGGTTTTGTTATGAACACACCCGAAAGCGGACTACCGGCATACGGTGGCAAAGGCCAATACAAAAACATTATCGACTTGAGCAATAAAGGCTTGCTGGGTGAAGGGGATTTGGAATACCTATCGTCAGTAACACGTGCTAGCAGAGACAACATGGTGTTTATGCCCGACTCTATGGTGGCTATCACAGACACCTTCTATATAACCGAATGTGCCAGCACTCCCGATGCTCAAGCTGGCCGAATTGATGTAAAATGGATGCCATATCAAGATGAAATGTTTGCTACCAGCCGAAACACTCCGTTTACTTTATACAGAGGCGAAACTAAGTTCCGCGGCCAATTGGTGCTACGTCCTGCCGGATTGCAAGGTGGTGGAAGTGCCGTTATCAGAGATGCTGAACTTTATGCCGATGTTTTCGATATGAAACCTCGAAACATGACTTCCAACGTATCGGAGTTTAAACTCAAATCCGAACTTTACGACAGTGTAGCCTTCTTGGCAACGGATGTGAAATCCGATATCGACTTTGACAAACAAATAGGCACATTCATGTCCAACAAAGGTATCGACTGCATACCGCTAAACATAGTAGAATACCTGGCATGTATCGACAAATTTGTTTGGGACATGAACAAAAAGGAATTGGCGCTACAAAACAGCAAAAGCAACACCGCACAAGGAGTGGCAGCACTACCTTTGGATAAACGTGTTGACCGAATTATGCAAGGTGGAAAATACATCTCCACAAAACCCGAACAAGACAGCTTGGCCTTCTATGCACTGCAAGGTACATATAAATATAATATAGGACAACTTACAGCCAACGACGTATTCTTGATAGAAGTGGCCGATGCTGCCATTGCTCCTAAAGGCGACTCGCTAAACATCTACCCACAAGCTAAGATGGAAAAACTGTCAGGAGCTCAAATATTGGCCAACGTTACCGACAGATACCATCTCTTCTACGATGCCGATGTGGAAATAAATAGTAGAAAATCGTACTATGCTAGTGGATATATCGACTATGTAGATGAACAAAACACCAAACAGAAAATATTCATTTCTAACATAGCTCCAAACGACACCGGTATGACTGTGGGCAACGGCTTCATAAGCGACACAGCAAACTTCATGCTAAGTCCGGCATTTGGATATATGGGAAAAATAACCGTAGATGCACAAGAGGAATTCTATATGTTTGACGGTGGTGTTCAGCTAAAACACAACTGCAAAGCCGGCGACGAAAAGCTTGGATTTATGAAATTCAAAGATCGTGTTGATCCCAAAGCTATCGTTATCCCTGTGGCCGAAATACCTACCGATCTCAACGGCGAACGCATGACGGCTTCGATACTATTTAGCAAAACCGACCTCAAACCGTACAGCGCTTTCCTTACCTTGGATAAAGCCGCCGACAACGACTTGCTGAGTGCAGCAGGCTACCTGGCATACAACAAAGCTCGAAAAGAATATCGCATTGGTAGCGAAGCCAAGGTGGAAAACCCAATAGAAGAATCAGGACAATATTTGGCTTTGAAAACCGAAACATGTGATGTGTTTGGTCAAGGTGAACTAAAATTCCATGTACGACAAAACTTTGTGAAACTATTTACATACGGCGATGTGGCAGTAAACAACACCAAATCTGAAACAGAATCAGAAATCAACATGATGATGGGATTCACATTCCCATTCCAAGAACAAGCTCTTGGAATGATGGGACAATACATCGTTGACGACCTAAGCCTTTCACAAGAAGACCCCAACAACGAGAATATGCGTCGTGCACTATGCCAATATCTAGGCAATGAAGAAGGCAATGCCCTTTACGACGAGTTTACAGGCATGGGTGAATTTGAAAAGCAACCTTCCATATTCGACCATACCCTTATGTTCGACAAAATGAAATGGCAATACTCGCCTGCTGTAGGATACTATTGCATTGGCAAGACAGCCCTTGCCAAAGTAGGAAAAGTACAAGTACACAGAATGATAACCACACGTGCTCAAATACAAAAACGGTCTACAGGTATCGAACTTAGACTATATCTTCAGGTAGATGCCGGTCATTGGTACTACTTCAACTATAACTTCGATCGCCAAATTATGAAGGTATATTCAAGCATCGGAGAATTCAACGACTTGATAAGAAACGTTTCCGAAAAAGATCGCATAGTTGAAGGCAAGTCGGAAGAAGGTGTGTATCGCTATTCGTTGGCAACGAAAACCGAAGCACAAAACTTCTCTAAATACATAATGAATTTAGGTTCGCCCGATGCTGCAAACGACATAGACTTCGACGAAGAATCAGAAGAAGAAGAGGAAAATTACGACGAAACCGAATAGGCTCATAAGCCCTCTTTTCAACTAAATACTGCAGCGAACCATTTTTGTAGGAATGGTTCGCTGCTTTTCTTTTGCATAATTTCATGTTTTAGAAGTAAGCTAATGAATGAGATATAAAAAAATCCCACAAAATTCTTCAATCGATACTACCAAAGAATTTTGTGGAACAAAATTATTTTTGAACGGCTTTAGTCTTTTACAAATCTACCGAGATGTTACTTTCCTTCGCCAATCGGCGTAGGTTTATTATAGCATATCTCATCCTCCCCAAAGCAGTATTGATACTCACACCTGTTTTGGCCGCAATATCTTTGAAATCATATTTGCCATAATGTCGCATTATAACCACACGACGTTGTTCTTCAGGCAATTTCTTTATCAACTTACGAATATCACGTTGCGTTTGTATACGAATCATTCTTTTCTCAGCATTATCATCCGGAACACGCAAGTTGTCGATAATATCAGTTTCGCCATCTCTGCTCGAAACCATAGGCATCTTGCTAAGTCTGCGATAATGATCCACTATCAAATTGTGTGCTATACGCATCACCCAATTGATGAATTTATTTTCATCCTTATACGAACCGGAATTTATAGTATGAATTACCTTAAAGAATGTATCCTGAAATATATCATCGGCAACATCTTTGTTCTTTACCGACGAAAAGATATAGCCATAAACTTTGTTCTGATGACGTGCCAATAAAGCCTCGAAATCTGAATAATTACCATTCATGTAACCAATAATAAGCTCATCATCTGTGAGCTGCTGTTTCGCTGTTACGTTAATCATTACTACCTCCTACTATTTTAAATTCAAGTGTAGTTATTCTATCGATAATTTTCAGTTTTTATTAATAATACATTTTTATTTCAGATTGCAAAGATACATTTTTTTTTGATACTACCAAAATATTTTTCTTCTTTATACGTAGTACTTCACAGAATCAGAACTTACAAATAAAACTCAAAACACTAATTATAAAGTAAATATCAAATCATATCCACAAAGAAAAAAACTTAAAAATCTTGCGATATTTTTTTTATCCTATCATGTTTTGGGGCTTTTATCAGACATTTTTCAGCAAAAAATAGCCCGATTAGACATACAAACCATTATTTCAATGCAAAAACTTACATACAAATAAGACCATCTCTACAAAACGTATCTCTACATCTCTACCAACTTATCAGCCACATCATCCTCCAAAATAGCTTTATAACATTATGTTTTACCATTAGATAGTAATATAACTTTGCAAAGATATACACCCGGTGAATACTCCATATCCTATAGATATTACCGAATCGGGGACAACTATAGTTTGCAAGGATTTACAATCAGCAAATGCACTATCGCCTATTGATGTTACCAAATCGGGGATAACTATACCTTGCAAAGATGTACACCCAAAGAATGCTTCATCACCTATGGATGTCAACGATTTAGGCAAGACTATAGTTTGCAAAGATTCACAACCAGCAAATGCACGATCACCTATTGATGTTACCAATTCAGACAGAACTATACTTTGCAAAGATTTACATCCACTGAATGCACAATCTCCTATATGTGTTACCGAATTGGGCAGAATTATATTTTGCACAGACTCACACCTTGCAAATGCAATATCTCCTATCGATATTAGAGAATTGGGCAAAACTATAGTTTGCAAAGATTTACAACCTTCAAAAGCATTATCGCCTATAGTTGTTACCGAATTGGGCAAAACTATACTTTGCAAAGATTTACAACCACTAAATACCCAATCTTCTATAGATGCCAACGATTTGGGCAGGACTATACTTTGCAAAGATTCACAACCAACAAACCCACATTCACCTATAGCTGTTACCGAATCGGGTAAAACTATACTTTGCAAAGACCTACAACCTTCAAATGCATTATTGTCTATTGATACTATTCCATCAGTAACCACTATATGTTTCTCATTACTTACGCATCGTATCAATCGCTTTTCTTCCAAATCTATAAATAAACCATCTTTTACCACAAACTTATCGGAATGCGATACTATTTTCATGTCTGTATAGGATTGGACGTTGACAGCATGAAACGGAGCCTGACCTATAACCTTGATAGATTGTGGCAAAACTATAGTTTGCAATCCTCTGCAATCATAGAACGCACTATCGCCTATTGATTCTATTCCACCAGGAATCTCAATATGTTCTTTATTACTTATGCATTGTATCAATCGCTTTTCTTCCAAATCTATAAGCAAACCATCTTTTACCGCAAACCTATCGGAATGCGATACAATTTCTGTACCAATAGTAAACGGAGCTTTGCCTATAAGCTCTACGGATCTTGGCAAGACTATACTTTTCAAAGAAATACATCCCATAAATGCGTCATCGCATATTATTTCTGTACCATCCTTTACGGTGTAAGATTTCGACTTTCTGCCGAAAAGTGACATTTGAAGTAAGCGTTTTCCGTCCGGGCTGTATATGCCTCCGCTATCGTCCATTAGTCCGTTTTCTTTTTCTTCGTCCGTTGCTGTGGTGCTGTGTTTAATATCTTTCATATTGCGTTGTTTTGCATAAGTTTGTTCTTTTAGCCGATTTGCAAAGATACTCTATTTATTTTAAATACAAAACAAATAAAGTATCTTTGCACAAATCTCTATTTTATTCTTCCAAAACCTCGTTCGGCAAGTTTCTTTCCGGTCATAGCCGCCAATATACCTATGGCTACCAATACTGCTCCTTTTACTACATTACCATTCATAATACACTCTCTGTTTTTGTTTGTTGTTAAAATAAATCCATTATATCGTCCACAAAGTCTTCTATCCTATCGGCAAGAGATTCAGATATATCGTCAAATACGGGCAACAGTTTTTTCATTCCGTTTACCACCATATCCAAATTATCGTTGCCTGTGGATACGGGTGTGTCGTCTACTCCGTCAAACATAAATATCCGTTCTTTAGTTAGCCTCTGTATTTCTTTAGTTCGCTAGCCAATTTGGCAACGGCGGCTGTTATTATACCCACATCGTCGAGTAATCCTAATATTGGAGTAAAGTCCGGCACTGCATCTATAGGACTTATCATATAAATCAATGCACCTATTGCCAATGCTTTACCTCCCCATGGTGCGTTGGGGTCTTTTACAAAACGATAAAGTTGCATCACCTTGTCCCACACTTCGGCAAGTTTGCCTCGCTTCATTCCATCAATGTTTTCATCTATGCGTCTGATGTCGCTTTCCGATGCATTGTTGCTCATTTCTCTAAATATGTCTTCTTTATTAGCCATAATCAAATGTTTTAATATATGAATAAATAATTTTCTTTACTTTTGTCGCTTCCGACGGTGCAAAATTACATCTATTTTTCGCACAATAATGTTAAAGCAAACAAGTGTCGCAAAAATGTCGCAAAACCGCATTATAATTGATTACTCTATTGATATTGAGAGAAAGAAAGTTAGATATGATTTATCTATAATATATACCTCAATGTTTGTTGGCTATACCGAATGTGGCTTTGGGGTTTCAAATTCAAAATATTTTTGTTGTAAAATGACATATTATTGGGCAAAAACTCGTAACTTTGCAAGACAATTCGGACAGTAAATAGTGCAGTATATTATGGATAATGTAAAAGAAAAACAAGCCAAATATTTTTTTGTGCCACGCATAGGAGCCAAGTATAGCGAAGGATTTGCAGACCTAGAAACCCTTGTGGTGGGTGCATATCACGTATGCTATTGCAACTGCGAACACAAACATTTGTGTTGCAACATCAACACTATTGCCTCGATGGATTATAAATGTCCTGCCTATAAGAATGCTTTGCCTGCCCTAAAACCCGAAGATGAACTATGCCTGCACAACAGCAATATAATAGAGATAAACTCGTACTGCGACGACGATGCACGCTACCCTACCTACACTGCATTTACACACTATATGCTCGATTGCAAGCAGGGGCTCACTCCCGAACAAAAAAACGACTTTTGGGATAGTGTGGCATTCTACAATTTCTATCAATGTTTCAGCACTACCGATTCGGTGCCTGATGCCAACGATATCGAAGCGCTGAACAATAATGCGGTAACAGCACTAATGCAAGTGATAAAAGATCTGCAGCCCAAGGCTATATATGTGTGGACAAAGGCGGTAAACGATATTTTGGAAAGCCACCTAGATAAGATACCGGAATTGAGAAAAGAGTCACTTCCTCGCGAACACTCAACCATGTATTTGTCGCTCTTTTCGTATAACTACAAGATAAACACCACCTCTCTGGGCGATGTGAGAAAGTATTTGAATTTCGCATTTCCTTGCAGGGATATTACACGCACTTTTGACGGCGAAAAAAAGAGAGTACCTCCTTTGGAAAAGGTATTACTCAGAGCTATAAAACGAGGTGTTTTTCTATTCGACAATGGTGAACTGGTAGTATATAACAACCGCCCGGAAGAAGAAGGTGGTTATATTTTGAATCAAATAAAAAAATATTACTCCTTTAGCAGCTGGAAAGAAATATCGCTAATAATAACAAAATACACAGATGAAGGTAAAAAGATGAATTTGCGACAAGTACGTAAATACAACAACAATAATGAAGATGCAAACGCCGCTGCTGAGATAGATAAAAACATATTCGGAATACGAAAAAAATAGCATATATATCTTTACATAATAATATGTATTAGTTATCGGATTATCTAATATATGTTGTGGCAATAACATATATACACTATTTTTTAGTATTTGCCTCATCCCAATTTGTTCGTTGCAACGAATAGATTGAAACGTTAATAGAAAAAGCATAATGTTAAATAATAATTCTTCTACCATGCGATATCGCATAAAATCCCTGCAATGTAGTGCAAAATCCCTCGTGATATAAATTCGTTTTCCTCCCGAAGTAGCTATTACTACATCGTGAGAAAATTTCGGCAACCTCGCCAAGTAGCCTATTCAGGGTAGTTTTGTCGATGATATTAGTCAATAAAGCGAGTTTCTCCTTTTCTATCGATTTATTAGAAAATAAGCCATCTTTGATAATCAATCAGTTATAGCAACAACGCTTCAAGACTGCAATATTTATCTAAAATAATCATCGTGTGAATATATATTAGATTCTCTGAGTTAAACCGTTTGATGTTAATCTGTATTAAATTTGTTAATCGTTGAAATGCAGACATAGTACTTGATATTGGGTTATGGACAGCCTTTTGTTTGCGACATTTTTGCGACAAATACAGAATATTATTTTCGGATAAAGAAAAATATAGTACCTTTGCAAAATAAAATTCAATAATATGATACATGGAGTATATAAAGTATGGTGCCTGCGGTGCCATCACAGTTTTATAGATATAGATGCTGAAACGAATGCATCGGCTCAAAGCACACCGGCAAAGCGTTGCCCCAAGTGTGGCAGCCGCCTGATTGTAAGAATACCTAAAACAAAGTAATAGAAGAAATATGACAAACATAAAGTTCAATCCTTGGGTGGGAGAGCATTACCACCTTGGAATACAAGGCTACGACCACGAAGGCAAAATAATATTCGGTACCGAAAGCTATAGAGGGAAGAAGGTGTTGGTGCTTGGCGAAAGCCACTACTGTGCCAACCCCGAAACAGAAGCCGTGCCGGAGATAACCCGCAGCATTATTGCCGACATTATAAATCCTTCCGCTGAATGGGAGGCGTACAAGAACACTTACACCAAGTTTGCAAAATCGCTAGTGGGCTGTGTAGGCGACTTGGACAGCGAAACCAAAGCCAAGGCGTGGCACCACGTGGTGTTTTACAACTATGTGCAAGTGGCTATGAGCGGTGCCCGAGTGTCGCCTCGTTCCGAAGACTTTCGCAAATCCGAAACGGCATTCTTCGAAGTGTTGGAACGCTACACTCCCGATATTGTGATAGCATGGGGGCAACGGCTGTACAACAATCTGCCGCAAGGCGGCAAGCAACTGCCCGACTTGACGATAGATAGCGGACGTTTTGCAGGCAACGCCACCGAGCTATGGAGCTACCAAGTGGCCGGCAAAAGCATTGCCGTTATGCCCATCACTCACCCTTCGGCAGCCTACAGCACAGAGTATATCAACGCCTTCTTTAGGCAGCTGATTAGAAATATATAACCATAAAATGGCAACCGACGACTGCTCTTCTCGATAAAAATGTACGTATTCTTTTGCAATAAAAGAAAAAAGCGTATATTTGCAGTGTTGTAGTATTCTTGGGAATATCTACAATTTATTGAGAAAGTGATATTTGCTTTGTTTCTTGGCAGTGACCTCGACACTCACTAACGTGTAAATTCAGAAACAATGGGCAGATTTACTTGCTTGTACTGTATCGTATAGTTTCATTACGATAAGTTCAAGTGGAGCAGTCTGACGTTACCATTTCTGAATTTAAAGGGAGTCGAGGCCCTACTGCTGAGAGTGGTAAAATAAGGTGTTCCACTTTTTTAATAAGACAACAAGGATTAGGTAGCAAAAGGGAAAATATAAAAATAAATTGGTTAATAAACTTGTAGTTATGAAGAAAATATACATTTATTTGTCTGTAACATTGTTTTTCATAATTAGTGCTTGTTCAAATATTTCCGATATATGGAAAGAATGTAATTGGGTGAACGACACCAACGGTATTAAGTTGTGGACTCCGATAAACGAAGATGCTACAACATATACATGGAAAGGACAATCATGGAACTCTTATGCCCATGGCAAAGGGACTATTACTATATACGATGCCAACAACAATATTATAAAACAAGATACAGCCACAGCATATTATGGTGCAATGTCGAAATGGCATATCAAAGATGTTCCTAATGGAAAGTATGTTGGAGAAGTATATGAAAAGACAATGGATGGTTTTGGCATCCTTGTCAAAAAAGATAGTATATTTGTAGGACAATTTAAAAATAGTATTCCCAATGGTCGTTTGGATTGGTATGTAAATAACAGACTATACTATACCGGAAACTGGGAAAATGGATCGTTCAATGGCGAAGGAACTTTATATAAAGAAGATGGCACAGAAACCACCGGCATATGGAAAAATGGTGCTATTTATGAAAAAATGGTTGATATTACCACCGAAGTAGGACATTATTATGGATATATGGTTGATGGGAAACCATCACGAAGAGGGATTATGGAATATGCCGATAGTAGTGTTTATGACGGTGAATGGAAGAATGGCAAGTTTGATGGTGAAGGTATTTTCAGTAATGAACAATATACTTATAGAGGGAGTTTCTTAAATAATTATCCACATGGAACTGGAAGTCTTTTATTCAAAGACTTTTCTTCTTATGTAGGAGAATGGAAAGATGGTATGCCAAATGGCAAAGGTGTCATGAATTTTCCGAATGGAGATAGTTATGATGGAGAATGGTTAAATAGTGAATTTGATGGAAACGGAACATATTTCTATTCTTTTGGAGATATGTATTCTGGTGAATTTAGAAACGGTCTTCAGCATGGAGAAGGTATGTATACATGTAAAGATTTTTCTTATTCTGGGCATTGGGATGAAGGTTGGATGAACGATTTTGGAATAATAGAATATAAAAATGGAGATGTATACGAAGGTAATTTTGTTGAAAATCAAAAATATGGATTTGGAACATATTCTTTTAATACAGGAAATGTTTATGAAGGAGAATTTGTTGATGACAGAATAAATGGACTGGGAACCTTCTATTTCTCAGATGGCAGTATTTATGAAGGTGAGTTTGAAGATGGTAAAATTTATGGAGATGGAACATTTTATTGTGTAATTAACAATGATACAGTAGCAATAACTGCTTTTTGGGACGGAGAAGGTAATATACCTACTGAAGTTAGTATGCTTTTTTCAAATGGAGACTTATATGAAGGTCCCCTAAAAAATGGACAGCCAACACAAGATGGAGTTTGGAGCAATGTAAAAACAGGCAAAATAATGAATACCTTAGATGATGCTAATGAATGGTATAAATCTCATAAAGAAACTATTGATAAAGTTATAACATACACGAGTATTGCACTTACAGTAGTTGCACTTGGTACAGCAATTGTTGCAACAGGTGGTGCAGCCACACCAGCTGTAATTGGTCTTGTAGGTAAAGCTGCAGGAATTGCAGGTGCTACAATAAATGTTGTTGATGCAGGTATGAGAATAGGTTCTGCCTCATTAGATGGCGACTATAGTACAGTAGGGAAAGAAGTTGGAACAAACGTGGCTTATGCACTTGCTCCAACAGTAGTTAAAGGTGCAGTTAAAGGAGTAGGACTTGTAGGAAAAAAAGTTTTACGAACAAATATTGCAAGGAAAACGAAAACTTCACTTAGCGAAACTGCTCAAAAAATATCTCAAAGCAGGACATCTCAAATGGCAAAAAAAGGTGTGAAATCTATTGGTAAAAGTGTTAGCAATAGTGCAATTAAAATATCGAAGACAAAGCCATTTCAGAAAATTGTAACAGTAGCAAAGGATGGTTCAGGCAAACTTACCAAAACACTAAAAAATACTAGAGATAAGGCTTTGAAAAAAATAAAAAATAGTAAAGCTAATCAGAAATTGGAAAAGAAAATAGCGAAGGAAATAGCAGATAATGATGCTAAAATATTATCGAAATATGCAAGCAGACATAAGTTAAGCAAAGAAAAACAATCACTTCTTTTGAAAGAAATGAATGAGAATCTAGAGTTGGCCAATCTAATTCGTACAGATCCAGAGTTATATATAAAAAAATGGGTAAACATGAAAAAAGAAGTAGATTATAGCAAGGTTAAAATAATAAATGGCAAGAAGGTTTTGTATAGTGAATATGCTGGAAAATCATATAATTTTGAATTGCCACTTAATAAAAAACTAAACGATTTATATTCGAAAAACAATAAAGAAATTACAATAAATGGAGAAAAGACAAAGAAATACATAGCAATTGACGGTGATGGAAAAACCAAAACTTTACTTACAGAAACTGATGAAATTTTGGTGGAAGAGTTAGAAAATGGTGCATTAAAAGTTCTTGAAGTGAGAGCAGGAAAAGGTCTAAAATATTATTCAAAGAAATATCCTAATGGTATTCCATATAATCAAGAGGGTTTTCCTGATTTTGTCAAAGCCGGAGCTTGTAAAAAAGATAAAGATGGAAATTTATTTGTAGTTGAAGCTCCAAAAGGATTTAAAGAACGTGCCGAAGATATAGCAAAAGCAACAAAGGTTGCTAAAGAAAAATATGGAGATAATTTTAACATGGATGGATACACTTGGCATCATCTTCCTGGCCCACCAGAGCAACTTGTTTTAGTTGATTACACTGTGCATAAAATGGCTAAACATTCAGGAGGCATAAGTTTAAAGAATTCAATACAATAGATAAATAAAATAATATGTCATGGAAGAACAAAGAAATAATCAAACAAATTTAGAGACAAAAAATGCAGAAGTGTCTCAAGCAAAGGTTGAAAATACAGAAGAACAAGAAAAAAAGAAGAAAAAGAGAAAAATGATTTGTTGCATCATTGCGGCCTCGTTATTACTTATAGGTGGAGGTGTATGTTTTTACATCAATTACACCAAAAACTTACAAGGATATGGTGGTGTAGGTGCAATTAACGACTCTATGGCTGTATCGTTGGAACGACCAATTGATATTGTGGCAATGCTAAGCGGTTGCAAACCCATAGGCGGAACTATGGCAGGCGAAGTTATTGAAGATATAGCATCTTTGAAAGCTGCATTTGAAGCTAATAAAAATGCTTTATTGGCTTCGGGCGACAGCGTTATTGTCATACCAACAATCGGAATTAAGTTCGATATTGCCTCAACAACTCCGCTATCAGCAGAAATGGTTAAAGAATATGCCAGCTACTTTATGCAAACAGATCAATCTGCAACCATTTTGGTAGAAGGCTACGCTTGTAACATTGGAGATGAGCAAAGCAACATGGAATTGTCTCGAAATAGAGCAAGTACAGTAAAGCAAATGCTTATGGAATGTGGTATTCCCGAAACAAGTATTGAAGTACAATGGTATGGCGAATCAAAATTCAATACACTTGGATATCAAAACTTAGAAGAACATCGCCGTGTAAACATTTCAATAAAATAGCATTACAAACGTAATGAATAAATATCCTTATTAAGCTACAACAAACTTAATAAGGATATTATTTTATAAATAAAACATGATTAAAAATGAGTAAAATGGACCTTTCAGGAAAATTATCGTTATATGACTTTCTTACAATGCTAGTATGTGGGTTTATGATACTTGCATTGTTTGTACCACTACCAAGTGAAGAGCATCAATGGATAATAGTTATAATATTCTCATATTTAACAGGTTTAATTTATCATAGAATATTAGAATATATAAGAGCCAAAATATGTGAGTGTAAGTGTAAATATTTTTGTGCCAAAAAGAGCAATCAAATAGAAACTAATAGTGCGAACATCAAAGAAAACACTAAAAAATGTTCGTTTTTTAGCATAAAAAAATTGTGTCTTATATTCAAAACTATATTTTGTTCAAATTACAATCGTGCAATATTTAACGCATTCAAAGAAGTATATAGAAAGAAAAACAGGGTGATAAAAGATAAATATTATAAGGCCTATTATTCTATTATGGATAAACCTTGCTACTCCAATATTAAATTATTAGAGGCACAAGAAGCTTTCCTTAGAAATATCACATGGATAGTTGTTGCGTACGTGGTTGCTATTTTGATATATAATTGCTGTAACTATTGCAATTGTTGCACAGGTGAAAAATACTTATTACCTTTTTTAATCAATTGGTTTAATTGGCCATGCCTTATTATTGTTGTTATTGTTATCCTTTTTGCTCGATATCGAACACAGATGAGTATATATAAGTTGGTTTGGGAAGGATATAAATACACACGTAATAACAAAAACAACACAAATAATATGAATAATAATACATGCAATAACAAATGTAATATCTATAAGATAGGCAATGCCAATGGCACAGGTAACACATACAATATAGGTAATACATATAACATGAGTAATCCTTGTGGCGCAGGAGGTAACACATATAAAATAGGTAATACATATAAAAACCTTAGCAACAATTACACATGTTGCCCCAATAATATAGGTGGTTGTAATAGTACAAGTAACCCAAATAACAAGGATAGTTCCGACAATAAGAATAATCCCGACAGCAAGGATAATCTCGACAACAAGGATAATCCCGATAATAAGAATAATCCCGATAACAAGGATAATCCCGATAACAAGGATAATCTCGACAACAAGGATAATCTCGACAATAAGGATAATCTCGACAATAAGAATAATCTCGACAATAAGAATAATCTCGACAATAAGAATAATCTCGACAATAAGAATAATCTCGACAATAAGGATAATCCCGACAATAAGAATAATCTCGATACATCTAATACTGATAAAAATGATACAGTTGATATGAATAATATAGGTGATAAAAAAGATACGCATGATAAATAATAAACCATGAAACTAACTATAACATATAAAGAAATAACTACAACGCTAAAAGATAACGCAAAAGTCAGCTTGTTACTAAGCAAATACGATGAGAGATCATTGAAAGTTGTTTATGCGGCAGGCATTCCTTTTGTGCCGGATATAGATATCGTGCTTACGGTAGTGGGTGTTTATCCAAACAAACTAGAGCTTGCATACAGCTGTGGCCCACTGGTGGGAAAGGCAGTAGAGAAACTTTTGCCAAAGGTAACAGAGCGTTTGCCCAAAGGTGTGCTAAACATAAACGGCAAAAATATAATGCTAAATTTGGCAGAATTAGAGCAGTTAGAAAAGGTGCTTAAATTCCTTTCCTTATACAATATAGTGGTAAATGATAATGCTATTGAAGTCCTATTGGAAG
The DNA here is from genome assembly GCA_017646685.1 of Bacteroidales bacterium. Lineage (GTDB taxonomy): Bacteria > Bacteroidota > Bacteroidia > Bacteroidales > P3 > HGM05376. The sequence goes on from JAGCLZ010000144.1 coordinate 38,675, forward strand.
TAAAATAGTAGTTCATTTACGAGAAAGGGTTTTTATATACACTACTCTTTCTTTTCCTGGTCATGCGGTTTAGGTATCAAAAGTGCCATAGTTACGGGGCGTAACTATGGCACTTTTGTGTCGTAAACCACGGGGTTATGCAGGCAAACTGTGGGAGTTTATAAATGGTATGCCGGCAGGCTGTTTCCTCCAATCATTAATCTATAAACCCAAAGGTATTCCCAAAATATAATTAAGGACATCAATATTCAATATTGTTGCACACATCGAAGAACCTAACAATATAGTGAAAATATAATATACAATACCGCTATACGATAACACATTATATTTAACCGGAAACTTATATAAAAAGAAAAGGAGAAGTATTTTTCAATACCTCTCCCCTGTTATTTGTTGTCCCGGAAGGATTCGAACCCTCACTAACAGAGCCAGAATCTGGTGTGCTACCATTACACAACGGGACAATCAACTAACTATCATTAGGAATTATCAACCACCGAAGTCATCGAACATGATACTTTCCTTGGCCACTCCTAAACTGTCAAGCATATTCACAACAGCCTTTGACATTGGTCCGGGACCACACATGTAGTATTCAATTTCTTCCGGTTCCGGATGGTTCTTCAAATAAGTTTCATACATCACATTATGAACAAAACCTGCGGTATATTTCACACCTGCTTCATCAGCCTTAGGATCCGGACGGTCCAAAGCTAAGTGGAAATTAAAGTTCGGGAAGTCTTTTTCCAATTGCAAGAAGTCTTGTAAATAGAACACTTCGTTAAGAGCACGTGCACCATAGAAGTAATCCATCTTACGATCTGTAGTATGCAAAGTTTTTGTCATGTGCATTATTTGAGCACGCAACGGA
>JAGCLZ010000145.1 GCA_017646685.1 Bacteroidales bacterium
AAAAAGAAAGTCTTGAAACAAGACAAATGGGTGGCAACCCTTCGCCGCCAAGATCATCTGACGTTGGACGAAACTTCGGAAATGGTATCCATACGAGGCAGCATCCTGCCCGGCGAAGTGAGCGGCCTTTTGAGGGCTTACCTCGAACAAATTCGCTACCATGTGCTTAAGGGCGACAGTGTAAACATCCATGGATTAGGCACTTTCTACCCCAAGATGGCAACCAAAATGGTAGATACCGCCGCCGAGGCCACGGTAAACAACTGCGTGAAAGACATCACCATTGGCTTTCGACCAAGCAACGAACTGAGAGAAATTATTAACAAGTCGAGATTCCGCGTTTTTTCGCCGGCCGACAATGCAACAGCAAGGGAGGAATAGTTATGGATCTGCAACTGGTAAAAACAAAAATGGGCGTAGGACCCAAAAAAGGACAAGAGCAATACACTTTGAAACGTGTAAGTTATGGCAATATAACATCCGAAGCCATACTCGAAGAAATACAATCGGCCACCACCTTTAGCCGCGCCGATGCCGATGCCATCATCCACGCCTTTGCCAACATTATGATAGAGGGCATAGGCGATGGTCGCATTGTGGACCTTGGTGTGCTGGGAACCATTTACCCAAAAATAACCGCCAAGGCAGTAGACTCGAAAGAGGAATGCACCGTCGAGACCATCAAGAGCAAGAGCATCCTCTACCGCCCCGACGGCGAACTTTCGGACGAAGCCAAGAAGATGAAACTACGTATAATCGACGTAGTTCCGTCGGACAAAACGCCTACCGATGGCGACGATACCCCCGGTGGCGGAAATACACCGGGTGGTGGAACAGGCGGCGACGACCTTGTGGGATAACACTGACGACGGTTTTGCGAAGAGTAGTAACGGCAAAGCCTACGGTTTGCCGTTACTACTCCTACTTTTTTAGAATAAACTGATTACAAATAAAAAGAATAAAAATGGAATTAATACTTTTAAAAGGAAAAAAAGATAGCGGAAAAACTACTACTGCTAAAATGGTTTATGAAGATTTGAAAAAAGAAGCCGAAGAAGAACCTATTTATATAGAATTAGATGATGATTTAGAAGACAATGAAAAAGGCGATGATTTTAAAGCAATAATTAAAATTCAAAATAAGATAGTACATATTATTTCCAGGGGAGATGCTAGAAACTATTTTAGGGACCATATTTTTCCTCAATATGACAAAAATACAAATGTAGAAATCTTGATTTTATGTATCCGAACGGAAGAGCAAGATGCAAGAATAAATGGTCCTATGGAAGATTTTGTAATAAATTGGTTTAATAATATCATAGAAAAAAAGACATATTTTCAAATGAACTTTGTGAAAAATGCTGATGATTGTAAAGGAATAATAGAGGCGAAAAAAGAAACTGCACAAGAAATAGTAAAATATATTATTGACGAAATTTCAAAGCAAAATGAAAACTAAAAGAATATTAAGTAGATTGGCATTGCTTATGGTAGCAATGGTAATGGTGTTTGTGGCATGCAAAAAAGAGCTTGAAGAAGAATTGGCTTCGGTAAGCACCAATAATGTAGAAGGTATAACCCAAACTGCTGCTGTATGTGGTGGCAATGTAACGGACGATGGCGGTGCCAATGTTACAGCACGCGGAATATGCTGGAGTACTTCGCAAAACCCTACCACTAACGATAATGCCACATATAATGGTACCGGTACGGGTAGTTTTACATCTAATATAAGCGGCCTTACGGCAGGTACTACCTACTATGTTCGAGCCTACGCTGTAAATAACCAAGGTACGGCCTACGGCGAGGAACGCACATTCTGTACCGAAAAGAATTATGAATTGCCCACTGTGGTAACAAACAATGTTACCAATGTTACCAAAACAGGTGCTGTATGTGGTGGGAAAGTAACATCAGATGGCAATGCTACCGTTACGGCACGTGGGGTATGCTGGAGCATTACACAAAACCCTACGATAAACAACAACAAGACCAATAGTGGTAGCGGAACAGGAAGTTTTACATCCAACATTACAGGTTTGCAACCGGGCACAACCTACTATGTTCGTGCCTATGCCACCAACAGCCAAGGTACAGCCTACGGTTCACAAAAAAGTTTTACTACAGAGGATGATATTCAAGTGCCAACGGTTACCACAAGTTCTGTAACCAATGTTACGGGAAGTACTGCTGTATGTGGAGGCAATGTAACATCGGATGGCAATGCCACGGTTACGGCACGCGGAGTATGCTGGAGCACCTCGCAAAATCCTACAGTAGGCCACAATAAGACCACAGATGGCGGTGGAACAGGAAGTTTTACATCCAATATTACCGGCTTGCAATCAGGCACCACCTACTATGTTCGAGCCTATGCCACCAACAGCCAAGGAACGGCCTACGGTTCGCAGAAAAGTTTTACCACCGAAACAACTACCGGCACAATAGGCGGACATGAATGGGTAGACCTTGGTTTGCCAAGTGGGTTGAAGTGGGCTACCTGCAATGTGGGTGCTACCTCTCCCGAAGGATATGGCAACTACTACGCTTGGGGCGAAACCACTACAAAAACAGAATACACAATAGAGAATAGTTTGACATATTACGATTCTACAATAGGCGATATAAGTGGTAACCCTACTTATGATGCAGCTCGAGCCAACTGGGGCAGCACATGGCGTATGCCTACTCGGACCGAGATGCAAGAGCTGGTAAACTATTGTACTGCTGTATTTGAAACCCAAAATGGGATATGGGGAAGCAGGGTGACAGGACCAAACGGCAATAGTATATTCTTGCCTGCTACAGGTTATTACTATTATGAGTCGTTGAATGGATCTGTTGGAGTGAACGGTGCCTATTGGAGTTCCACGCCCTCCGAGAACTATACCTACTGCGCTTACGAACTCGGTGTCGGCAGTAGCAGTGTCGGAGTGTTATACTTACAGCGCAACTTAGGACTTACGGTTCGCCCAGTCACAGATTAAAAGGCGTAAGCCGTATTAGATTTATTTGGTTCATTCAATTTATTTAAGCGGAGCATTTAAAAGCTCCGCTTTTTTTGTTTTTAGCCCTGCGTATATCTCACTCTTTTAAAGTAATTATTTTCTATCAAAGAATGGGCTCTTTCCGCTTACCGAAAGGGGTATGGCCAGCACCATTGAACATCCCGGCATAAGATTCATATCCATAGCCATCTTGCCTACCGAGAACATAACACGGCTGTCTACCCTCATATCGGCAGCCAACGATACTGCCGAGCCTACGGCAATACCCATGTCATTGGCATTGAAAAAGCAAGGTACTTTGGCATACTTGGCTTTTTCTGCACAGGTAGCAAAGCCACAATAGCCACAATTGAGGCCCAAACAACTTACCTTAGAACCTATTAGTACAGCAGCTGCACTCTGACGCAAATTCTCGGCATCGCGAGCAAAGAATGGTACATCGTGCTTTTCGGAATATTTATGCATGGCTTGTGCTATAGCTTCAAGCGTGTCGCCGGTAGCCACAGCAATGGTCATATTGTCAGTACCACGTGCTTTGGGGGCAGTACGTGCAGCAGTAGCTATCTTTTTGGCTACATCGTATATAGATTCGCTGCGGAAATCTTCTTCAAATACTATCATAACTTATATGTTTTTATTGTTATCTATATCAGTTTCTTATTACTGTTATACTTCCATCGGCCTCTACCTTTAGTATTCGTGAACCTGTGTCAGAACCTACAAACTCCGGCATATTAGGCACAGCATAGTCCACCATATCCTTCAGTTTTGGCGAAATATCGTCGTAACCGACCGGCGAAGGCATTCCCGAAAAGTTGGCCGATGTGCTTACAATAGGTTTACCAAACCTACGCAACAGCTCGGCACAAAACTCCATATCGGGTATGCGAATACCTATGCTTCCATCGTTTGCCACAAGAACATCGGGCAGGTTGCAAGCCTGCGGATATATTATTGTGGTTGGACGTTGTGCATGGAGTAGCAAATCTTCGGCAGCTTTTGGAAAAGAAACAACGTAATTCTTCACTTGTTTCACATCCAAACACAATATCAACATACTCTTACCGGCATCACGTTTTTTGATGGAATATATTTTTTCTATAGCGGCAGCGTTAGTGGCATCGCAGCCCAATCCCCAAATAGTATCGGTAGGATATAGCAGAATACCACCCATTTGCAACGCTTGTAAAGCCCGTTCAATTATTGTATTATCCATAGTTATAATCTTGTTTGAAAGTGCAAAATTACATATTTTATTCGACTTTGTTAATAAAAACAAAGTCTTTCGACACAAATTACTGATAACCAAAAGATAATAAATATCCGAATAAAAAAGCACACTTCTTTGCGAGAAAAAGGTTTTATAATTGGAAAAAAAGATGTAATTTTGCGTTCTGAAACAGCACTTTAATGTGCCGCAAAATATTTGTAAATACGAAACTAATTAAATAATTATATAAACTAAAACACAGACAGTTATGTTTAAAAATCATCCAAAAGGGCTATTAGCGGCAGCCCTAAGTAATATGGGAGAAAGATTTGGCTACTATATTATGAACGCCGTACTAGTTTTGTTTTTATGTTCGAAGTTCGGTTTGAGCGACTCTACTTCTGCAGCTATTTATTCATGTTTCTATTGCGGAATTTACATCCTTAGCTTAGTGGGTGGTCTTATAGCTGACAAAACACAAAACTACAAAGGAACAATTCAATCGGGTTTAATTACAATGGCAGCAGGTTATATCCTTTTAGCTATTCCTATCACTGCTACTGACATGAACCAAGGATGGTTGTTGCCTTTAACTTGTTTTGCATTACTTATGATTGCTTTCGGTAATGGTTTGTTCAAAGGAAACTTGCAAGCTATCGTTGGTCAGATGTATGACAATTTCGAAGCCGAAGCAGCAAAAAAAGGTGAAGAAGCTCTTAAACTTGCTAAAGACAAGAGAGACTCTGGTTTCCAAATATTCTACGTGTTTATCAACGTTGGTGGTCTTATAGCTCCTTTCGTTGCTCCTCTTATCAGATCTTGGTGGCTAAAAGTTCACGGATTTATTTATAATGCAAAACTTCCTGCACTTTGCCACGAACAATTAAACGGAACATTGGAAGGCGACAAATTGGCTAACTACACCAAATTGATAGCTGAACAAGGTGCCAACTTTGATCCTAACTTATATTTGGAAGTATTCAACCAAGGTGTACACTTCTCTTTCATAGCTTCTGTTGCTGCTATGCTTATTTCTTTGACAATATTCTTGCTAACTAAGAAAGGTCTTCCTTCTCCAGCTAAAAAAGCTGCTGTTGAATCTACAGAATACACTCCTGAAGAAAAAGCTGCTATGGCAAAAGAAATCAAACAACGTCTTTACGCTTTGTTTGCAGTACTTGGTATTGCTATATTCTTCTGGTTCTCATTCCACCAAAACGGTGCATCGTTCTCGCTATTTGCACGTGATTTCATGGATACATCCAAAGTAGCTCCTGAATTCTTACAAGCTATCAACCCATTCTTCGTTATCATTTTGACTCCTATTATTATGGGATTCTTCGCTATGTTAGCAAGAAAAGGTAAAGCTGTTTCTACTCCTCGCAAGATCGCTATCGGTATGGGATTAGCAGCTTTGGCATACATATTCTTAGCTATATTCTCTTACATAATGAACTATCCTTCAGCACAAGACTTCTTAGCATTGCCAGAAGCTCAACAAGAAGCATCTCGTGCCGGTGTTTGGGTATTCTTCGTTACTTACTTCTTCTTGACCGTTGCCGAGTTATTTATCTCACCTCTAGGATTGTCATTCGTATCTAAAGTAGCTCCAAAACACATGCTTGGTCTTTGCCAAGGTTTGTGGTTAGGTGCAACTGCGATAGGTAATGCATTCTTATTCTTAGGCTCTATGATGTACAACGCTATACCTCTATGGATATGCTGGTCGGTATTCGTTGTTATATGCTTAATTTCAATGGGTGTTATGCTTGGTATGGTTAAGTGGCTCGAACGCGTTGCAAAATAATTTGTATATAAGTATGACATTATAAAACGAGGGGTGTTCCTAAAGGAACGCCCCTTTTTTATTTCACCCAAAGGCGGAAGTTTCAAAAAAATGTAGTACCTTTGCATTGTATTAGAAACGGCACAACATACAACAATACACTGCAACACAACATACAATGGACATCATACGCAAGATAACGGCCTACTTGTTTTTCCCGCTAAGCATTGTTTACACCATAGTGGTAGTGGTGCGCAACAAGGCTTTTGAGCGGGGGCTGCTACGCCAACGCCACCACCAAACGCCCACCATAGGCGTGGGAAACCTATCGGCAGGGGGCACAGGCAAGACTCCTCATATCGAGTATCTGACCAATATGCTCAGTGCCATAGAAGGCTACAAGCCCGCTGTGCTTAGCCGCGGATATAGGCGACAGACCCGGGGCTTTGTGCTTGCCACACCCTCCACTGCCGTGGAAGAGATTGGCGATGAGCCATTCCAGATGTATGCCAAACGCCCCGATGTGCCCGTGGCAGTGTGCGAAGACCGCAACTTGGGTATGGACATGATAGCCAACCGGTGCAGCGATGTAAACCTTGTACTGCTGGACGATGTGTACCAACATCGGTACATCAGGCCCGACATAATGGTGCTGCTTACCGACTATGCCCACCCGTTTTATACCGACAGCGTGATTCCGTTTGGCAACCTGCGCGAGCCTCGCAGTGGCTATAGGCGTGCCGATATTGTGGTGGTAACCAAATGCCCCTCCACCCTTTCGGCCGAAGAGCAGAGCCAAATAGTGGCACGGATAAAGCCTACAGAGGGACAAAAAGTGTTTTTCTCGTACATGGAATACGGCACCCCCACGGCCATGGACGGCCATAGCACCGCAAGCCTCGACAGTATAACCGATGTGCTGCTACTAACGGGCATTGCCAACCCCAAACCGCTGGCCGACAAGGTGGCTCAAACATGTCGCATACACCTATGTCGCTTTGCCGACCATCACAACTTTTCGATAGCCGATATCGAACTTATAGCCAAGCGTTTCCACAACATCAAGGCGAAAAGAAAGATAATACTTACCACCGAAAAGGACTATGTACGCCTATCATCAACCAAACTACGCCCGGAACTCGAAGGCCTGCCTATCTACTACATTCCCATCCAAATACGCTTCCACCAAAACAACGGCACGACTTTCAACAACGAAATACTTCTCCTTTTGGCAAAACGACACCTATAGAATATCCACACACACAAAGCACACAATAACCTCCTATACATCATGACGCAGCCACCATTGTGCCATACAAAATACTTATGACAATTTCTAAAAATTGCTTTGCAAGTGATTTGTGGAAAATAGAGAGAGAATAAAAAACCCTCTATATCCTTCTATACTCTCTACACTTTCTGTATCTTTCTGTACTCTAAAAAAACGTGGAATTTGAACTTTATAAGTTACCTTCATTCAAAAAAAATAAAACAAACCGTGCCTATATCAAAATAAATATGTAATTTTGCAGTCCGAAAACCAACGAAAAATATGCATCAAAACTATATAAAATATAATACCAAAACAGCCTCAAAAAGTACTCCATCTTTTACCGGGAAAGAAAGAGACTCAGAGACAGGCTTTTCCTACTTCGGAGCGAGGTATTACGATTCGGATTTGATGACGGGGTGGTTGTCTGTAGATCCTATGGCGGATAAGTATCCTGGCTTGTCTCCTTATGCTTATTGTGCTTGGAATCCTATTAAGCTGGTGGACCCGGATGGGGAAACTCCTATTACTGCAATTTTGGAAGGTGTAACTACTTTTGCGATATCTGCAGGAATAGATTTTGTTGATAATTTTATCTTTGAGGGGATGAGTGCTAAAGATGCATTCAGTAGCGTTAATTGGGGTAGTGCTACTCTTGACGCAGCTACAACTGTAGGATTGTCGTTTTTCGTATCGGGAACCGGAAGTGCCAAAGCGATGGCTAAAATTGCTAAGAGCAAAGGTGGTAAATTGGTTACAGAGATGGTTCAAAATATGGTTACTTCTATATCCGGAAAATTTGAAAGTAAGAAATACAATAGTATAGGTGATATAGATTGGGTTTGTGAATTCTTGACTGCGGGTATATCAACATTGGTAAATAATGGTTTAAATTCCAGAGCAGACGAACTGATAGACATGATAGGAAAAAGTGATAAATTATTGGCCAATAGTCTTACTAAACAAAAAAGAAATATTGAAGCACAGAAGAATTCTGTGCGACTTGAACGCGATGCCACTCAAGTAAAGATTCGCAAAAAGAATAGAGATAATCAAATTCGTGCATATCAAAGAAA
>JAGCLZ010000146.1 GCA_017646685.1 Bacteroidales bacterium
ACAAATAAAAGAAAAAGGTTTGAAACGCTTGAAGACAAGTTCCAAAAGCAAAAACCTAAAAGCATATTTGTAATTCCCCCTATTTTTAAATGGTTATAGAATATTGATTGAGTCGCTTTTTTAATTAAAAGCGACTTTTTTGTTTTTTGCAGAGTTAGTAAATTTCACCTCTCACAAAGCATCCAAAACCCTACGGTTTACGACCCAAAACTATGACACTTTCGACCCATAAACCACAGGGTTAGCACCCCTAACTATGGTGGTTTGGAATGCCAAACCTTAGGGTTTGATTGGCAATTGATAATTTTTGGCTTAAGTCAAGACTTAATGCAGTTTAAACATCAATCCGAAAAACAAAAAAAAGGATATTTTTTAGATATAAAAACCGAAAGTTTTTCGCTTTTTTTATACTAATATATCTATGTAGATTAATAAAGAAATGATATATCAGAAATGCAAAAAAGAATCACATTAGCACTAAGTTTATTACTATGCCTTGCAGTAAGCAATGCATACAGTCAAGCCAAAAAGCCCATGCCGGGAAAAGTAAATGGCAAAGTTATTGAATCGTCCAACGGACAAGCAGTGGAATATGCCACAGTGGCGTTGCTTAAAGTAGCCGACTCGTCGATGGTAAACGGTACCGTAACCGGAGCCAACGGCAACTTTATGATAGACAATATACCCCTTGGTAAATATATACTTAGGGTTTCATTCATGGGCTACGAAACCTACTACCACCCACAAACAATACAACTGACACAAAAAAAAGCCAATGTAAATGTTGGCAAGATAGAGCTGAAAACCAATGCCACCACATTGCAAGAAGCTAGAGTAGTGGCCGAACGTTCGATGGTTGAATACAAATTGGACAAGCGTGTGGTTAATGTAGACAAAAACATTGTTACAGGCGGAGGTACCGCCACCGATGTATTGGAGAACGTTCCGAGCGTAACGGTGGATAACGATGGCAACGTAAGCCTACGAGGAAGTGCCAACGTAAAAGTACTTATCGACGGCAAGCCCTACGAGCTTATGGGTAGCGACCTATCGTCGCTATTAGAACAAATACCAGCCACCACCATCGAGAATGTAGAGGTAATAACCAACCCCTCGGCCAAATACGACCCCGAAGGTATGAGCGGTATCATAAACATAAAACTTAAAGAACGCTCATCGGCAGCATTGGGATTGAACGGAGTAGTAAACCTAAACGTAGGTACACCATTTGCTTTCCTTGGAAACAACTACCCTAGCGACATTCTCCCTTCTATAATCCCAACCACCATGGGATCGGTAAACCTAAATTACAGTACCGAAAAATACAATATCTTCTTCTCGGCCGATGCCGGTATGCGTAGCCGCGGAAGCATGGGACACTCTGAAGTGGAACGCCTAAGAAACGGACAAACTATAAGCCACGACAGCATTGACAACTACAATGTAAACCGCAACTATATGGGTTCAATGAAGATAGGTATGGAATACTATATCAACAAGCAAAACAGCATACTATTCTCATACCAAATACGCGGAGGAAAGCGTACACGCATGAGCAACATCATATCGAACGACATATTCAGCAATGGATTTATGGATTATACCCAAACTGATACCAACCACAACAATAACACAAATAACTCATTCAGTATTAACTATACCAAGAAATTTGATGAAAAAGACCGCTTGCTTACCCTCGATGCTACCTTCAGCACACGCCAACGCAAAGGCGATGGATTGCAAGAACAAATATATCCCGACCAAATGGCAAGCCTTGAAAACTACTACTTGAGAGAAGCTATAACCCTAAACCAACACCAAGCACTAAACATCAAACTGAACTATGTACACCCCTTTGAGTTTGGATGGCTGTTGGAAACAGGTTACGAAGGTCGTATGGACTGGCCCGACCAGAATGCCGAATACTTCCGCACAGAATACTTTAATGGTAGCGACTCGCTACACCGATTCCGCGACGATATATCATCGACACACTTCAACTATGCACAACACATACATGCTGCATACGCCACTATGGGAGGTACAGTGTTTGAAGGCTTCACCATACAAGGAGGTCTACGACTCGAATATACCGACATGAATGGTAAAGACATCAACCACCCACAAACAGCAGAGATTGTAAAACAATATTGGGAACTATACCCTACGCTACACCTATCGTACGACATCAACAAGGATCAAAGTGTACAACTTTCGTACTCGCGTCGTGTACGTCGCCCACACTTCTGGGATTTAAATCCTTACCTTGATGTACGCGAAGGTCAACAACTATCGTTTGGTAATCCCAACCTAGACCCCGAGTTTACCAACGCCATAGAGCTAAGCTACAATTTGGGCATAAAAAATGTAAACATATTCTCATCAGCCTACTTCCGTCAAACCAATAATATGATGACTCGCTACGGCTTTGTATGGGATATGGCCAGTGCCGAACACTACTCGCCCTGGATGCCTTACAATCCCGAATACGACGGATATTGGGCAAGCACATGGCAAAACCTAAGCACAGGTGTAAACTATGGATTGGAATTTATTGTTGACTACCAAATAACCAAATGGTGGAAAGTTAATGCAAGCATCAACCTATACAACAGCAAAATAGAAGGCACCGAACTGCTCAACAACGAAAGCTATGAAGACTTCCTATGGAGCGGTAAGCTATCGAGCTATATGACATTGCCTAAGAGTTGGACAGTGCAACTTTCGGGACAATATCGTGCACCATGGCTTGACCTGCAAACACGTATGTATGCAAGCTATTGGTTTGACCTGGCCATGAAGAAAGATGTTTTGGACAAACGAGGCACTATAAGCATACGAGTAAGCGACGTGCTTTGCACCGGCGGTTGGGGACACGAGACTTACACCGAACAGATGAACAGAATATCTACGAGCAAACGCCTAAGCCCATACGTAACCATCGGCTTCTCGTACAAAATCAACAACGGATTGAAGATGAACAAACGCCAACAAGAAAACATGGATATGGAAAGCGACGAAAGCATGGTATATTAGCAATTGATATTTTGCAGTTTTAGTTAATAAAAAAGAAACCACATAGTTAGAGCCTATGTGGTTTTTTTTTATAGTTAGGTCCTTAATTACCTTCTAGCAAAATAGAGAACCAACCTAGATTATTTTAATTTCTTACACATTAATTAATTCCAAGTCTTACAATCTGTTCAAATCGAAACAAGTTGCATGTAAAGCATAAGATAAAAATAGCTTCACTAGCCGGCTTGATACCATCCGCACATTATTAATATAGCGTCCGAGCGTAGGAATGGAGGCAGCCCTGGCGTAGGGTTGCACCTTGCCGAGGAGTTAGTTTGATGGTTCGCTTTCGGCGAAAGCAATACCTCCTTTCGGCGAAAGCAATATCTCCTTTCGGCGAAAGCAGCACTTCCTTTCGGCGAAAGCAGACCATCAACCTAACGTGAGGGCAACCATCAACCTAACGTGTGGGCAACCATCAACCTAATGCAAGGACAAATATAAACTAACGTGTGGACAGCAATGAGCCTACGCAAAGACAAATGTAAACATACGCAACGATGCTGAACAATCTATGCAAAGGCGACAGCAATAACATTCGTGGCTCAAATATTTTTCATCTAAGGCAACTTCTAAATATGGCCTATTTAGACAGCTGTACAAAAAAAACGCCTGCACTTTTCTCAATGCAGGCGAAAACAAAAACATTATTAAGGGTACAATTTATCTTATTAAAAATGCAAACTTATCGAAGTTCTTCAATGCGATACCTGTTCCTCGAGCCACAGCTCTTAATGGATCTTCGGCCACATGAACCTGAAGTTTTGTTTTGGATGATAAGCGGCTGTCTAAGCCTCTTAGCAACGAGCCACCACCGGCCAAATAGATACCTGTCTTGTAAATATCGGCAGCCAACTCTGGTGGAGTATCGGCAAGGGTTTCCATAATGGCACTCTCTATTCTGGCTATCGACTTATCCAAAGCATGAGCAATCTCTTTATAATTTACATACTTTTCGCATGGTATTCCCGAAACGATATCGCGTCCCAATGTTGGGAAATCCTCAGGAGGATCACTCAATTCCGAAACAGCAGAGCCTACTTCAATCTTTACACGTTCGGCTGTACGCTCACCAATAACCATATTGTGCTGTTTCTTCATATATTCACAGATATTGTCGTTAAATTCATCACCAGCCACACGTATCGACTTGTTGCACACAATACCTCCCAACGATATTACTGCTATTTCGGCAGTACCACCTCCGATATCAACCACCATGTGTCCGATAGGTTCCAATACATCAATTCCTATTCCTATTGCAGCAGCCATAGGTTCATGAATCATGCGTATTTCTTTGGCACCTGCTTGCTCGGCCGACTCTCTTACGGCACGTTCTTCTACGTTGGTGATACCCGAAGGGATACATATTACCATTCTTAGAGCCGGAGGCAATACCGAACGAGTAGCACTAGTCATTTTAATAAATTCACGTATCATGTGTTGAGCCATTTCAAAATCGGCAATAACACCACCTCTAAGCGGACGTATTGTTTCGATATTTCGATTTTCTCTACCCTGCATCTGCTGTGCTCTTTTTCCCACAGCTACAATCTTATTTGTAGTTTTATCTACTGCAACGATCGATGGCTCATCAATTACAATCTGGTCGTTATGTATAACAATGGAGTTAGCCGTTCCCAAGTCCATTGCAACTTCTGCATTAAACAATGAAAATAATCCCATATATCAATTTTCTTATTATATCTATCAATTTTCAAGCATATAATACGCAATCTGTCGATTTTCGTTACAAAAAAAAGAATATTTTTTTATTTTAATTTTCATCATAGTCATCAACAAACTGATTGATAGAAATTTAATATTAGTGTTTAAAATGTCTTTTTCCTGTTATAGCCATTGCCATTTTGTTATTTTCGCAGTAGTCTATAGAGTCTTGGTCATGTATAGAACCTCCCGGATGTACCACCCCTACTATACCGGCTTCGTGTGCTATTTCCACACAGTCGGCAAATGGGAAGAAAGCATCCGATGCCATCACAGCGCCATTCAAATCGAATCCAAACGATTTTGCTTTTGCTATTGCTTGTCTCAAAGCATCAACACGCGATGTTTGACCTGTACCACTTGCCAACAATTGCTTACCTTTTGCCAATACTATAGCATTGGATTTTGTATGTTTCACCAATATTGTTGCGAACACCAAGTCAGCAGCCATATCGGCAGTGATAGGTGTAGATGTAACGCTTTTCATCTCTGATGCTACAGGTACAACCTCGTCCCTTTCTTGTACCAAAGCGCCATTCAATGCCGAACGGAACATCATATCGTTCTTTTGGAAGTTTTTGCGTTTAAGTATTATTCTATTTTTCTTTCCCTTCAATACTGCCAAAGCGTCATCGTCGTAGTTTGGAGCTATACATACTTCGAAAAATATCTTATGCATCTCTTCAGCCACTTCTTTTGTTATCGTTCTGTTGGTAACTATTATGCCACCGAATGCCGATACGGGGTCACCTGCCAATGTGTCGGTCCATGCAGTAAGTAAATCGTTACGCACTGCCATACCACAAGCATTGTTGTGTTTAAGTATTGCAAAAGCAGGATCTTGAAAATCGTCGATTAATGCTATTGCGGCATCAATATCTATAAGGTTGTTGTAGGATATTTCTTTTCCGTTCAGTTGGTCGAAACAGTCATTCAAATCACCATAGTAGAAACCTTTTTGATGAGGATTTTCGCCATAACGCAAACCGCAACCCTTCTCGCTGTTATACTTAAACACCGATATTTCTTCTTTGCGATTGAAGTAGTTGAATATAGCTGTATCATAATGCGACGACACATTGAAAGCGTATGCTGCAAAACGACGACGATTTTCCAAAGTTGTTTCGCCGTTATTTTCTTTATACATACTCAAAAATTCGCCATAATAGTTCATCGATGGAACTATAACAACGTCGTTGAAGTTTTTGGCAGCAGCACGTATAAGCGATATACCTCCGATGTCTATTTTTTCTATTATATCCTGCTCCGAAGCATTTGATGCCACTGTTTTTTCGAATGGATACAAATCCACTATTACAAGGTCTATCTCCGGTATTTCGTATTCTTTCAGCTGCTCACCATCGGAGTACATGTCTCTACGACTAAGTATTCCACCAAATACTTTTGGGTGCAAAGTTTTCACTCTTCCGCCCAAAATAGAAGGATAACCTGTCAACGACTCAACAGTTACAGCATCGATACCCAAACCTTTGATGTATTCGTATGTACCACCTGTCGAATAAATAACCACACCTTGTTTATCCAATTCTCTAACTATCTCTTCCAATCCATCTTTCGAGAAGACTGAAACTAATGCACTTTTTATTTTTTTACTGTCCATTTTTATATGTATTTTTTATTATTATCCACATTTATTGTATTGTAGGCATCAGTCGCCAAATTCTATGCCTAACCCTTTTGCAGTATGTAGCAAACGGTTGTCGGGCGTTACCAAATTAGGCTTGCTTACAGCTTCGGCCAGTGGCACTCCTATTATCTCTGGATGACGGTAAGCTACCATTTCGCCAAATCGACCTTCTTTTACAAACTCAAAAGCTCTCACCCCAAACTCTGTTGCCAATATACGGTCGTATGCTGTAGGTATTCCTCCACGTTGCAGGTGGCCCAATATACTATATCTTATATCATGTTCAACGCCTATATTTTTAAGGTCTGCCGCAAGTTTTTCGGCCACACCACCCAATCGTATATGTTGATATCCTACCTCTGTTGATGCTTTTCCCACCACATCACCACCTATAGGTTTGGCACCTTCGGCTATTACTATATTGCAAAAACCTCTTCGCTTGTTATATCGGCCTTCTATTTTGGCCTTCACCTTTTCTATATCATAGGGTATTTCGGGTATCAAACATACATCTGCACCACCGGCAATAGCCGAATGCAAAGCTATCCATCCTGCATCGCGGCCCATTACTTCTAATATAAACACACGGTTGTGACTTGCAGCCGTAGTTACTAGCTTATCTATAGCCTCGGTACATATTTGCACCGCTGTTTGAAAACCAAAGGTATAATCGGTAAGAGACAAATCGTTATCTATGGTTTTTGGCACCCCCACAATGTTTAATCCTTTTTGACTTAATGCCAACGAGATGCGTTGCGAGCCATCACCACCTATGTTTATCACGGCATCAACGCCCATATATTGCAACTTTCTTATCATCTCGTCCGAACGGTCTACCGTTGTCCATGTTCCATCCGGATTTTTCACCGGCCATGCAAAGGGACCACCCTTATTGGTAGTACCCAATATTGTTCCCCCTTCTACCAGCAAACCGGCCACAGACCTTTCGTCAAGCATAACTATCTCGGTAGGCTCGCGCAACACACCGTTGAACGACTCTATACAACCTATCACCTCCCAATCCTTCTCTTGCGAAGCACGCTTAACTATACCTCTTATCACTGCATTAAGTCCGGGACAGTCGCCACCTCCGGTAAGCACCATTACTCTCTTTGTAGCCATATTACTTATTGTTTATTTTATCTGTTTATCATATTTAAATTGGTCATTATCTCAAACAAACAAACAGCAAATCTGTTTCTTGTTATTTCATTTGAAAAAAGTCGTAATTAGTATGTGTACAACAACAGCGTGTTTACATCAAAGTAACACACTATTTATCATAGATATACACAATTCCTTTTCTCAACAAACTGCCTACAAAGATAAGTTTTTTATGGGATATTTCAAAATTGTTTGATATTTTTTTATTGGAATTTATCGTAGGCTTATTCCCAATCGTCGTCTTGCTCTTTTTGCTTACGTTTGGGTATGTTAGGCAGGTTGCCACATTCTTCCAATAGTTCCCTATTTACCTCCAATGGCGAGTATCGCTTGGTTTCGCAGTCGTCCATAATTGTCTTGCCACAAACACATCCATGTTTGTCGCCCGTAAGAGGGTCAACCGAACTGCAATGACGCTTAAATTCGCCATTCTTTTTTATTATCATCTTTATGCCTATGCCCCAAAAAGAGAGCAACACAATCAACACTGTTACTATCAGTACCAATAAAAACATCTTCATTTCTTTAGCCTCTATACTTTAATTTAATACATTGCAAAATTACTGCTTTTAACCGATATGGCAAAACTTTTTTTCCCTTATTTTCTATATCACAAATTATCAAATCATTACAATACATATATGTTATAGTTTGACTGTTCGGTTGGTGGTGTAAGCGACATATAGCCAGACAGTATTTTCCCCTCCGATGTACTCATCAACGGATATTTTTTCAGCATCTCTTTGTGGTGCAACAATATGTTTCCTGCTGTGGAATCGTATTGCACATACATCTTCTGCATATCGGTAGCCAATAGCTTTCGCCTTACAGCATTTGCCACATAACCCATAGTCATCCTCATATTTATCTCCACCATAGGATTGAGCTTATATCCATCAATATCGGCATACACATACATATCCACACCAAAACAACCTTTATAATCATTGCCAAGTAGCTGCGACATATATATTGTTATGTTATCTCTACACAGTCTCAATTCGTCCATACCTACCCATTGTTTCAGATAATTTTCTATAGCATCGTCGCTCATAAGCATGCTGTTTTTATAACAGCCACCATTCACTTCGAACAACGAATAGCCTTCAAACCTCACACTATCATCCACATAAAATTCCATAGCGAAATCCACTACCACGGTATTATACTTCTCCCCTATCACAGCCGACTGCTTGTCTATCACATTGGCCAACCACCGCACATCGTTATCGGTAAGTCCATTCTTGCATATCCTTATCCCTTTACCACTACCCGACCACGGCATTTTATACACCACACTGCCATATTCGTCCATCAATGCCACAGCTTCATCCACCGTTGCAAGCATACGAGGCAACGGAATGTCCAATGGCTGTTTACATTTCATATAGTCCAATGCCGTTATTGCCACATTTCGATTGGACAAATGGCGTATTCTATCCAACCGACTATTATCGGGCAATAATTTCGTATCCACTCCTGCTTTCAGCAAACTGTTTGCCACAGCTTTGTCCCATCCCCAAGGCTCTACAGCTTCTACCGCAGATATATCAACGGTTTTAAGCATATCTGCAGAACAATATATGTCCTTATTTGTGCCAAACAACATTGAAGGCAACATTCTGCAGTCCATTGCAAACTGCTTGGCCGCCAAAGGTGCATTGAAGTACGGACTACCATTGGCCAAAGCCAAGTCGTGTTCGGGATTGAAAACATATATTACTGCCATACAAACATAAAAAAGAAAAAAAGAAGCAACAAACTTTTATCGGCTTATTTGCTTCTTTTTCATATATTATCGTTATCTTGTTTAAACTCTTCTAAGCATCAATATTGGCGTATGTAGCATTTTGTTCTATAAACTCTCTGCGAGGTGGCACATCGTCGCCCATAAGCATCGAGAATATTCTGTCGGCTTCGGCAGCATTCTCTATCTGTACTTGTCTCAATATACGAGTTTCGGGGTTCATTGTAGTCTCCCATAGCTGTTCGGGTTTCATTTCACCCAAACCTTTGTATCGTTGAACGTGCAATGAACTTTCTTTTCCACCACCCATCTCGTCGATAAGAGCCAAACGTTGTTCTTCGTTCCAGCAATATTCTTCGCGTTTACCCTTCATAACTTTATATAAAGGAGGTGTGGCTATATATACATATCCACCTTCGATAAGTTCACGCATATAGCGGAAGAAGAAAGTAAGTATCAGTGTGGCAATGTGGCTACCATCTACATCGGCATCGGTCATTATTATTACCTTATGGTATCTTAGTTTTTCCATGTTCAGCGCCTTGCTGTCGTCGGCAGTGCCTATCGATACACCTAGGGCTGTATATATATTCTTTATCTCTTCGCTTTCGAAAGCACGATGTTGCATAGCTTTCTCCACGTTCAATATCTTACCTCTAAGTGGCAATATTGCTTGGAACTTGCGGTCACGACCTTGCTTTGCCGATCCGCCTGCCGAGTCACCTTCCACCAAGTAAAGCTCACACATCGAGGGATCGCCATCCGAGCAGTCGGTCAATTTACCGGGAAGTCCGCCACCGCTAAACACCGTTGAACGTTGAACCATCTCACGGGCTTTACGTGCAGCATGTCTAGCCTGTGCAGCCAAGATAACTTTGTTTACAATCATCTTAGCTTCCTTAGGATTCTCTTCCAAATAGTTTGTAAGCAACTCGCTAACTATAATATCCACAGCGCCCATCACCTCGTTGTTTCCCAGCTTGGTTTTGGTTTGTCCTTCAAACTGAGGTTCGGCCACTTTAACCGATATTATAGCTGTAAGCCCTTCGCGGAAGTCGTCGCCCGATATATCTATCTTCAACTTATCCAACATGCCCGACTTTTCGGCGTATGCTTTCAATGTACGAGTAAGCCCGCGACGGAATCCGGCCAAATGTGTACCACCCTCGTGGGTATTAATATTGTTTACATACGAATGTAGGTTTTCCGAATACGAAGTGTTGTATTGCATAGCTATCTCTATAGGAATATTCTGCTTCTCACCTTCTATACATATAGGTTCGGGCATTATCTTTTCACGTGTTTCATCAAGATAGCC
>JAGCLZ010000147.1 GCA_017646685.1 Bacteroidales bacterium
TGTATCGGCAGTTAAGCTACCTTGCTGCATCACAACAAATACTCCATTAAAATTATGCTCATAGTAAGCCACTATCGTGGTCTCGTTTACACTCCTTACCAATGGATCAGTGAACGAATTATTATAGGGAACATTCAATATAAATCCCATTTCGCTATTAACTTGTGCATTTATAGCTGTGCTACACAGCACAGCTAACAGTGTTGTAAATAAATATTTTCTCATGATATTTTATTTTTTGTGTTTATAATTTTTTTGTCTATCATTTTACTACTATAACTTTGCTTTGCAAAGAAGAAATTAATTACGCATATTGTCATAATCTACTTATTTTAAATGAATATTAAATTTATTATTTTGCCTTTTCATTGTAGTTATAACCTTTACTCATTTATTCCTTCTTTTGCCTTATTATTCGATTATAAACAAGGATCTTCGAGTAGTGAGTTTCTCTCAAAGCGGTTGTACATTGGCTTTCTACAACACCGTGAAAAGTTTTGCAAAGATACGTGTTAATCGGTAAATAAAACAAATATTCATATATAAAAAAAGTTAATAAGTATACTTTAACTATAATATGCTATTTATAAATATATTACAAAGCGAAAGAAATAATATATATTTTCTAAAATAGAAGTATGTATAGGCTATAATTTAAACAAGTGAACTTTACTATTATATAAATAAGAGTTGCAATTTGGCTATTTGACAGATGGAAAAACTATTTCTATAGGATGAAAAGCGAAATATATTTTCTTGTTTTCTCAAATGGTGCACTTGCATTTCGTACCCCTACGGTTTGGCATCCGTAAGTGCCATACTTACGTGTCAAAACTCCCATACTTTTGGGGCGTAAGTATGAGAGTTTTGGGGCGTAAACCGCAGGGTTATGGAGGGGGGAAACAAGGGATATGGGGTGGAAAAAAAATTCGAGTCGAGTCAAACTCTTCTCCGAGTCGACTCAAACTCGTCGGCGAGTCGAGTGGATATATATGTTCGAGTCGACTCGGCGACGTGACCGAGTCGACTCAGCGAAGCAATCGAGTCGACTCAAAATATCAAGACTGAATGTGTCCAAAAATAAAAAGGTGCAAACTGCGTTGCAGTTTGCACCTTGATTAATACAATTGTATGTAATCGGGAAAAGGTTATTTCTTCAAAATGAATGATGCCAGAGCCCCTCCCCGTCCGCATTCACGAACTACCACAAGCGAGGAAGTGTCCTTTTTGTTATCCGTAATCTTTATGCGTATCTTTCGGATATAAACCTCGTTGCCTTGGTCTTCCCAATCGGCAGCTTTCTCTACTTTAATACCGTCCAGTTTAAATTTGGTATTCTCTACGGCTATACCGCAGTTGCCATGTGTGGTTTCAAATCTTACTACAAGTACATACTCTTCACCCACTTTCACCTTGGCCGGGCTTACGGTTTTACCTTTACTGTCTTGCAACGTAAACTTTATATCGCATGCGTGGGCCGAAACAGCCGTTGCACAGAATACCAATAATGCTACCAAAAACTTCTTCATAATGTTATATCTTTTATCATATTTACTTACTATATATTTAGTATCTTTTCTGTTGAAATATTACGGTCGAAGACCAATATTTTTTTATTCTACTACCTCTTTCGTTTCTTTTTTGGGAAATATAAGCGATATTAGTATGCTCAGCACCAATATTCCGGCTATAACCAATAGCGACATTCCTGTTCCTATCTCTATATGCCAGAAAGTGTGTAACAACATTTTTACACCTATAAAGGTTAGCAACACACCCAGGCCATACTTTAAAGTCCAGAACATATTCATAACATTGCTTAGCATAAAGAAGAGCGAACGCAAGCCCAATATTGCAAATATGTTGGAGAAGAATACGATAAAGGGGTCTTGTGTAACAGAGAATACGGCCGGTATTGAGTCTACAGCAAATATCACATCGGAAAATTCGATAACCAAAAGCACTACAAAGAGTGGAGTGATATAGCGTTTGCCGTCAATACGGCAGAAGAAATCGTGGCCATGACCTTGTGGATGCAGACGGAAATACTTGGAACAGAAACGTACCATTGGGTGCTTTTCGGTATCTATCTTTTCGTCGTTTTTGTCGAAAAACATCTTGATACCCGATATTACCAATATGGCTCCAAATACTGCCAATATCCACGAGAACTCTTGGATAAGAGCGGCACTTGCAAAGATGAAAACAAAACGCAACACTATGGCACCTATAATACCCCAAAATAGCACACGATGATAGTACTTTTGGTCTATACCGAAGCTAACGAATATCATAATCATCACAAAGATATTATCTATAGAAAGGGCTTTTTCCAACAAATAACCGGTAAGGTATTCGAGAGTAATAGCATTGCGATACATATCCATATTGGCCTCAAACCCCAACGAAGCATCGAGGGCAAGGTTGTGTCCATGCTTGATATTTATAGCCTCTAGCTGCTCCATGGTGGTGATACCATGAACCCATTCGGCACAAAAATATATAACCACCGCAAACACCAATGCCAGCGAAATCCATACACAAGTCCACGCAGTGGCCTCTTTAAACGAAATAACATGGTCTTTTTTATGAAAGACACCCAAATCGAGCACCAACATAAGGGTAACGATGACCAAGAACCCTCCAAAAAACAGAATCTCATTTATATTCATAAACTAATCCAATATTTATTATTTATTATAGTTATTACTCTTCAGTTTGTTATACCTTTTACGGGCTTCTACCACATATAGGCTTGCCGAATAGTCCAAAAGTATCCGTTCGTAATACTCCTTTGCTTTATCGGGATTGTTCAGCTTGGTCTCGTTCAGATCGCCCAATAGGAACAAAGCATCATCGGCAAGTATGTCGTGGCCGTAAAAGTTTGCCACGGTTTGAAGTAACGAATCAGCTTGTATAAAATTGTTTTGCTTGATAGATATTTGTGCTTTTCGCATAAGAATCTCGTCAAACAAAGCGTGCGATATGTTTATCTGCAATATCGAATCGAAGTATTGCCAAGCCTCGTCGGGCTTGTTTTGGTATATCAGCAAGTCGGCTTTGGCAAAATATTCCAGCGATACGTATGTACTATCGTCCTCCATATTGTCGCTTATCAGTAGTGATAGTTCCATAGCATCGTTGGCCACCAACTTTGAAGTCGAAGCCCTAAGTACATCCAGTTGCGACTTTGCCCACTCGAAGTCGCCCTTATAGTAGGATAGTTTGGCATTCTTCAGCTTTGCCAACGCCCCTATTATATCGCTCTTGTTGGCCTTCTCTACCTGCATATATAGCAGTGCCGACTCCCACATCTCACCACCAAATATCAGTATATCTCCAAGTTCCAACTTTACTGCATCGATATCCTTGCGAGACGCACCTTTCATATCAATAATCTCATACAATATATCGGCCGATTTCTGCACATCATACACATGGAAAGCCAATATATTGGCATAGTTGCGCATTATGGGTATAGTTTGAACGTTTTTGCCCAATTCGGCAAAGGTACGTTCGTACTCATCTACCAACGTTGATAGCTCTTTGGGCGATATGGTATAGTTCTTGTTTATCATATTGAACTTTACACCCAACAGCTCCACACGGCTCTTGATGTAATATGGATTATCGTTGCCTTTCTTTATAATATAGTTATATCCCTGTACAGCCACATCGTAAGCCTCGTTTGATTTGGCTATCGAAGCCACCTTGTAAACCTGCTCGGCATTGCCATCGGGGAAACGCATATCCACAGCCTTGGCCTGCTTGAAAGCAAAGTCGAAATCCTTCTGCTGAACCGAAAACCATATCATCATATCCAATAGGGTGGCATTGCTTGGCGACTTCTGTAACCGGGCTACCAACGAATTGCGAAGACTTTCTACAAGTTTGGGATTGTCCGTTTGGGTCATCGAACGTTGCAGAAAAACTTGCATCTGCGACTTCATAGCCGGATTTAACTCCAAAAAGTCGAGGTATTCCCTCATCATATCATCATACCGACCACTTTTCTCGTACAAAGTAGCTATTTCAAATACAAAGAACTGATTATTGTTGTTCATCTTCTTGCGAGCGGCAAGATAGGTTTCGATGGCATAGTTATAGAGTTCCACATTCTCGAAAGCAGAAGCCAACGATGAAATCTGTTGCGTGTTGGGATTCATCTTCTCTATAGCTTTGGCAAAGGCTTTATCGGCCTTCGACTTCTTGCCCTCGGATAAATAAACATAACCCAAATCGACATACAGATTTATGTTTTTGGGTTCTTTCTTCATCTGCCGTTCCACAAGCCTGCCGGCATCGCGGTAACGTTCCAACTTTATGTACGATGTAAGCAACTGCTGATAGTAAAACTTGTTTTGCGATCTCTCGAAAAAACGCTCATACAACTCGGCCGCCTTGTCATACTCCTTGTTGCGGAAAAAGTACTCGGCAGTTTGTATCTCCTTGTCGCTTTGTGCCAAAGACACTGCCGAAAACATCAGCAACATTAGCAAACACAGCAGCTTGTTTTCTATCCTTATATTAGCAATCATTATCCTTCAGCGTTACTTTTTATTTACGTTCTACAAGTTGATAAATAACATATTTTTATTGTTTTTATTTTACATCAGCGTTATTTTTGTATTTCCCATAGGGTGTTTTTCCTACCCTTCCACCCGGTACGATAGTGCTATGGAATACAAAAACATTGCAGCATCTTCTATCACTTCGTCAGGAAAATCGTAGGCAGGATGATGAAGTTCCATACAGCCCTCGCCTGCTCCAATCCCCATAAAAGCCCCTTTGTAATGGGTAAGATATTCGGCAAAATCCTCCGACCAACGAAATGGAGTATCCAATGTATACACCTGCTTGTTTTGCCTATAAGCCAACATAAGTAGGCGGTCTACATTTTCATCGGTGTTCTCCACCGCCGAAAAAGGCTCGCGATAGTCGACCGAAACAGTCAACCCATAATGTTTTGCAGCCTTATCCAGCCGGGCATTCATATATTCCAACAGTTCCGACATCTTGCTGTTTGAATAAGCCCTGAGGGTAAACATCAGTTGGGCATCTCCGGCAGAGGTGCCAAAAGCCACCTCGCCTATACGGGTATAGATAAGAGTAGACTGCTGAAAATCGTCCACCGAGCGATGAGCAGCATTATAGTCGTTCATCAGCCTTATAATGTCGGCCACAGCCATTGCAGGGTTTATACCTTCCTCGGGATGAGCGGCGTGGGTTTGTCTACCCTCCATAGTTATGGCCACCCCTACCGATGCGGCTGCAAAAGTTCCCTTTTTCAGAACCACACTACCCACCGAATATCGCGGAAGATTATGAAAACCATATATTGCATCAATGCCATAGCCGTCCAATACACCCGACTCCAATATTTTCTTGGCACCTTTGCCTGTCTCCTCTTCGGCTTGGAATATCAGCACAATATTAACGTTTGGACACTCGGCCTCCACTACCTCGGCCAACCGCAACAATATGGCGGTGTGCCCATCGTGACCACACTTGTGCGATACACCCTCTTGCACCGATCTATAGTCTGCTACCAATGTTTCGCTTATTGGCAAGGCATCAATATCGGCCCTAAAAGCTATGGTGGCATATTGGTCAGACCTATACCATGCCGCCACCAATCCATAGCCACCTACGTTGAGGTGCAGATGTGTGGGATTTAAGGCTTGCAGATAGCGGGCCAACATATCATGTGTATGCTTTTCCCGTCCCGAAAGCTCGGGGTGGGAATGGAGCAAAT
Organism: Bacteroidales bacterium; assembly: GCA_017646685.1. GTDB lineage: Bacteria > Bacteroidota > Bacteroidia > Bacteroidales > P3 > HGM05376. The sequence goes on from JAGCLZ010000147.1 coordinate 5,756, forward strand.
GCCGTATAGCAACAACATCGTTCGACATAACAGAACTATGATTTTTATTTTGTCACTTTAGCCAAATGCATAAGGGCATCGCACACTTCGGTATCGCTAACCACAACGTCTATAGCTGCTTGGCCTATGGCTTGCAAAAGCACACAGCGTATTTCGCCATCTGCGTTTTTCTTATCGGCATAAACGTACGATAGCAACTCTTCCATATCCTTCAACTTATAGGCAGGCATAGCCACCAACGACGAGAGTAGCGAAGCCAAGCCCTCATACTCGGCTTTGTCAAAACCTATCTTCTTGACAGACAAATATGTTTCGGCCACAATACCTATACCTACAGCCTCGCCATGCGAGAGAGGATTTTGGTCGTGGGCCAACGAAAAACTTTCTATGGCATGACCCAACGTATGACCGAAGTTGAGCATCTTGCGCAGTCCGGTATCGTACATATCTGTTTTCACTATGGCTGTTTTTATCTGAGCAGCAGCCTTTATCACGTCATTGCTTAGCACGGGAGTATCGGCTTTCAACATCGAGCAGAAAGAGGTATAGAGTTCTGCATCACCTATCATCAAAGTCTTGAGCAGTTCGCACAATCCCGACAGCCACTCTCTACGAGGCAAGGTGTTCAAAAACTCGGGGTCGATACACACAACTTCGGGTTGATGGAAAAATCCAATCTGATTCTTCAGCTCGGCAATATTCACCGCCGTCTTACCGCCTATAGAAGCATCAACCATGCCCAACAAAGTGGTGGGAATGTTAATGTATCGGATACCGCGTTTGAAACCTGCGGCAACAAATCCGCCCAAATCACTAACTACACCTCCACCAAGATTTACAATTATGCAATCCCTATCGGCCGACATTTCCAAAAGAGCCTGCCACAACTGCGAAGCAATATCCAAGGTTTTGTTGGTTTCGCCACTCTCTATCTCCAAAAATTCCGACTCTTGGAGAGCTTCCACCTTCGATACAAGCAAGGCCAAACAATGTTCGCTTGTGTTTTCGTCGGTCAATATATAATATTTAGCCGATGCATACTTCGGCGTTTTTAGCAATCTATTTAACTGAGACAATGCCGATTGCCTCGAAGGCAATAATAATTTTGTAGTTTTCATTTGTATAGAAATTTCAGACTACAAAGGTACACATTTTTTATGATATACCACAAAAATGTTTACACCCTATTGCAACGATGGTAATACCCTATTGCGAATACGATTACATTTAGAGCATAAAAAATGGATATAAACATAGCAGCCCAAAACGGCCTCGTGATCCCGTTGAAAATACCTCGTGATGTAAATTTATCTACCTCGTGATGTAGCAAAATCTCCCTCCCGAGGCAATTTCCGGCACCTCCGGACAAGCATACCTTCGCTTTCTTGAAAAGCAAAAAAACAGCATACAAACTATCATAGCAATGGATATCAAATATAGATTTTACGTCAATAAAAAAGAAAAATAATTTACCGTAGTACGTAAGATTTTGCCAAAACCACTTACTAATAGATTAGAAGTTTAAAATTAAAATATTTATTGAGATGAAGAAATTGATTGCATTGGCAACAGCTATCTGCCTATCTTTCGGAGTAGCAGTAGCACAACAACAAGTTGCCTCACAAAAAGAAGTAAAAACTGAAAAAACTCACAAATGCTCGCACGATGGTAAAGACCACAAATGCAGCAAAGATGCTAAAGCTAAAGAACGTAAATGTTGTAAACCGAACGAATGTTGCAAAGATCCAAAGTGTTGCAAAGACGGAGTATGTAAACAAGAAACCGGAAAATGCTGTAAAGAGGCTAAAGCTAAAAATCACAAATGCTCGCACGACGGTAAAGACCATAAATGCAGCAAAGACGCTAAAGCTAAAGACCACAAATGCTCGCACGATGGTAAAGACCATAAATGCAGGAAAGATGCTAAAGCTAAAGATCACAAATGCTCGCACGATGGTAAAGACCATAAATGCAGCAAAGACGCTAAAGCTAAAGAACACAAATGCTCGCACAATGGTAAAGACCATAAATGCAGCAAAGACGCTAAAAAATAATATTTAGTTGGTGTCTCTAAAAATAAATTCGTATCTTTGCGAAAGGATTATTGTAAATAGCAATAATCCTTTCACATTGTGATACAAATAATTATATAAAGAAATAATAGAGACTTCAACCCGGCTTAATGACAGAAAAAGAATTAATACAAGCATTAAAGAACAACGATTCCGAAGCATTCAAATACGTTTACGAACAGTATTATGACAAGATGAAACATCTGTGCTACGGCATCGTAAACAATCCCGAAGATGCGGAGGATTTGGCACAAGAAGTCTTTATAGACTTGTATAACTCTATTTCGCGTTTTCGTGGAGATTCAAAGATAAGCACTTGGATACACCGCATAGCACTTAATAAATCATACACTTTTGTTCAGAAAAAGAAGTTTAAGAACATATTTACAAAACTGGAAGAAAAGCTAACACAACAAGCAGACAAAGTAGAAGACGAAGACCTAAAAACAAAGCAAATAAACGACCTACACAAAGCAATAAAAGCACTGCCTGCACGACAAGCAAAGGCTTTTACGCTTTTCTACTACGAAGGTATTCCGCAGAAAGAGATAGTAGAAATTATGGAATTGGAATCGGTATCTGCAGTAGAACAATTGATATTTAGAGCAAAACAGAAAATAAAGCAAACCATGTCGTTGAACGAAGACGAATAGAAACAAGAAAGGTATACGACTATGAAAAATAAGGAATTTAACAGTTTACTAATAGAAACCATAGCAAACGATAAAGCAGCTATACATACAAACGAAAACTCGTTTGCTACACTCTGCTCTAAAATTGAAAAACAACATACTACAGAGTTGAGACGTCAAAAGTTTGTAAACCGAGGCATACTACCTATAGTTATAGCCACCATTCTGCTAAATATCGGCCTCATATTCTTTGACATCAACGACGATCAAACAATAAGCACATTTGCCGAAGAAAACTATATAAGCTCATCGGCATATTATTTCTCTGAAGTATTAATAAACGAATAAAACAGATAAACAATGACAAAGAAACATTTCAGCATAATAATAGGTATTATTGGATTGTTGTTGATATGCAACGTGGCTACATTGTCTATATTACTATCCAACAATCGTTCTCACTCACATAAACACGAGAGGAGAAGCAAATGTTTCTTAAAATCGGAACTCGACCTCAATGCCGAACAAGCTGTTGCATTCGATTCGATAAAGAAAAAGCATAAACACAAAGCCAAAGAATTGGATAGAAAACTAAAGTCGTACCAGCACAATATGATACTACTTGTATCAGCCGATGATATAGATACCAACGCTGTGAAAGAAACACAACAAATGATTATAGGCATACAAGACTCGCTACTACAAACCACAATATGCCAATACAAAGAATACCGCAGCGTGCTAGATTCAACCCGCCAAGAAAAGCTAAAAGACATATACTTAGAAATATTCTTGTGCAATAAAAAAGAATGTAAAGGACGAAAATAAGTCTTGTTTATCCTTCGTTGTATTTCCTCCATATCTGAGCACATATACTAACTTTGTGAAAAAAAATCAAAAAAAATAGCATATTTCTTTGCTATTATCAGTAATTTTATTAATTTTGTGGCAATAATCTCTTTGAATGACATACTAGTAAGTAGCTATTATTCAAAGGATATGATATTTTATAGTATATAGTAGAGTAGATTAAAAATTGCAAATGAGTTGGAAAAATAAAATAAATGGTAAGCCAATAGCACTTGTTGTGATCATTATAGCAATAATGACGATATGTGGTTGTTGCTACAAAAGTAGCAATAGTGGCAACAGCTACCCACTCATGTCTGGCGATCTACTGTTTCAAGTAAACAAAAGTAGCGAACTAGTTGATGCCATCACCAATTCTACCATAAGTTTTGAAGATCTTTCGTACAGCAATGTTGGTGTACTTATAGAAGAAGATAACGAACTTTATGTAATAGTATCCGGCACTATTAATGGTGTAGAGATAATGCAATTGCAAACATTCTTAACCAAATCTGCCGTCACACAAGACAACAAACCGATAGTTATAGCCAAACGTTTGAAAGACACATCGTTTGTTTCAAATGCAATAGAACGAACCAAAGCACTTATTGGAAAACCATTCGACTTTGCTTTCTTACCAAACAACAATGCAATATACGGCTCCGAATTAGTATATGAAAGCTACCTCGACAACAATAACAATCCACTTTTTGCCTCACACCAAATGTTTTTCAGAGATTCTACAGGCAATACTTCCGAGAGATGGATATCATATTTCAAGTCGTACAACTTGGATGTACCTATAGGTGAATACGGTACCAATCCAAACGACATGGCCAACGATACTATATTGGAAGAAGTTTACCGTTTCTTCTAATACAACACAATCGTATTTATCCTTGCTCCAATGAAAACTATAATAGACAACCTTTTCGATATGCAAGACTTGCAGTATCGTAATTTTGTGTCGAAACTTACTCCAACAGTAAGCACAGACAATATAATAGGTGTACGCACACCACAACTACGAACTTATGCAAAAGAACTACACAATAATCCAATAAAGCACACTTTTCTAAAACAATTGCCACACAAATTTTACGAAGAAAACAATCTACACGGAATGCTTATACAAAACATAAGCACCGACATAAACGAGGTTATACAATACGTAAATGATTTTCTGCCTTACATAGACAACTGGGCCACATGCGACACCCTATCACCAAAGATTTTCAAGAAACACCCCTCCATAGTACGCAAAAACATAACCGAATGGCTAAATTCATCACATGTCTATACCATAAGATTTGGTATCGTAACATTGTTACAATTTTTTCTTGACGAACACTTTCTACAATCCGACCTTTCACTCGTGGGTCAAATAAACTTCGATGAATACTATGTAAATATGGCCATCGCATGGTACTACAGCTATGCACTTATAAAGCAGTACCCCTCTACCCTACCGCTATTTGAAAGCCAACAACTAAACAAGTGGATTCACAACAAATCCATACAGAAAGCAGTGGAAAGCTACCGCATACCCACCGAAAGAAAAGATTACCTCCGGCAGCTACGAATCCGATAAACTAATTATCCACTACTTAATTCTACAGCTAAGCATTGGTCGGTTTTCCAACAATCCCTCCAACGTGTCGCCAATCTGTATACTTCCAACACCTGCCGGAGTACCGGTAAAAATAAAATCGCCAATTTTCAAAGTCATATACTGCGATACATAGGCTATCAAATCGTTGACAGCAAAAAGCATATTTCCTGTATAGCCCTGCTGAACAGTAGAACCATTCTTTCTAAGTTCAAAATTCAAATCCTGAATATCCTTACCCATATCCGTCAATTGCACAAACTCGCTCACCACTGCCGAATCGTCAAAACCCTTGGCCATTGTCCACGGATTACCTTTATCTATAGCCTCACGCTGTAAGTCGCGGGCAGTAAAATCTATACCCAATGCCACTTCGGAGTAATACTTATGGGCAAACTTGGGCTGTATGTTCTTTCCAAGTCTATTTATACGCACCACCAACTCCAACTCATAGTCAATCTCGGTCGAAAAGTCGGGATAAAAAAACGGTTGACCACGCTGCAAAAGAGCGCTGTCGGGTTTGATAAAGAACAAAGGATGTTCGGGAGTATCATGATTCAGCTCCCGAACATGCTCGGCATAATTTCGTCCGATACAAATTATCTTCATATCAAAATATATGTATTATAGTTATCAGAACAATTTGGCTTGTGTACCTTTAATGAATTTTGAACGCAAACGTATGTCGGTTATAACCCTTTTGGTACTAAGTGGAAAATCGGCTTTCATCATCCAGTCGTAATATGCCGGTTCTATCTCAAACACATCTTCCACCGCTTTGCCTTTATATTTGCCAAAATTAAAGACCTCCTTACCCTCTTTGTTAAAACCTAAATGGCCCACCAAGTCGGCCCATTGCGAAGTATTGGTAAACTCTTGCAGCTTACGCATATCGTTCACTATAGGGTATGAGATGTTTCCATCCTTGTCTTCATATTCCACACCGTTGTAGCGCTCTATCTGGGCCATCAATATTTCGTATGTAGCCATAGTGTCGGCTTCGGCCGAATGGGCATTATCTAAATTCTTGCCACAGTAGAACTTATATGCAGCCTTAAGGGTACGAGGCTCCATCTTGTGGAAGATATTCTGTACATCTATAGTCTTGCGATTCGATATATCGAAGTTTATTCCCACTCTAAGAAATTCTTCAACCAAAAGAGGTATATCAAATTTATTGGAATTGTATCCTGCCAAATCGCTATCGCCTATAAAGTTGGCTATCTCGGCCGATAGCTCCTTGAAGGTAGGCTTATCTCGCACCATTTCATCGGTAATACCATGTATTTCGGTCGATTGCGGAGGTATAGGCATACACGGATTTACCCGTTGTACATAAGTCGATACCCGACCATCAACTGCCACTTTCAGCAGGCATATCTCCACTATACGATCGCTACCCACTTGTACTCCTGTTGTTTCCAAATCAAAAAATACCAGTGGTTTTGTAAGGTTTAGTTTCATAATAATATTTATGATATTTAATGTTGTATTGTAAATCTATTCTATTGTTGTATTTGCAGCCTTGTGGATCACCAACAAGCGTTTTAGCAACGATTCGGCCAGTTCGAGGTGCAACATATTGGCACCATCACTTTTGGCATACATCGGATATGGGTGTGTTTCCATAAATATACCATCTACCCCTACCGCCACAGCAGCACGTGCTATAGTTTCTATCATTTCGGGATTTCCACCGGTAACGCCTGCCACCTGGTTGGGCTTTTGCAGCGAATGCGTTATGTCCATCACCACCGGTACCTCGTTGGTTTTCATGGTAGGTATGGAACGGTAGTCTACCACCAAGTCTTGATATCCGAAGGTAGTTCCACGCTCGGTAAGCATAATATCGGTTCCACCATAGTAGCGTACTTTATCCACAGCGTGCTTCATAGCTTCGGGACTTAGAAACTGCCCTTTCTTTATGTTTACCACCTTGCCTGTACGTGCAGCAGCCTCCAGCAGCGATGTTTGCCTGCAAAGGAACGCCGGTATCTGCAACACATCTACATAATGGGCAGCCATCTCGGCTTCGGTTTCGGTATGTATATCGGTAACTATAGGCACATTATACTTTTCGCCTATTTCTTTCAGCAGTTCCAAACCTTCCCAATCGCCAATACCGGTAAACGAATCTACACGCGAGCGGTTGGCTTTGCGATACGAGGCTTTGAACAAAAAAGGTATCATCAACCTATCGGTAATATCTATCAATCGCTCCACTATTTCTATAGGCACCACCTTATCTTCTATCACACATGGGCCTGCTATTAGAAAAAAGTTCCCCGTTTCGGCATATTTCAATTTCGGTACTTTGGGATATATCATACTATTTGTGTTTATTTAATCTGTTATATAGTTCTATATTGTTCGAAAAAACATTTTGCAAAAGTACAACTTTTTTCGATAATAA
>JAGCLZ010000148.1 GCA_017646685.1 Bacteroidales bacterium
AAGATGAGCGAGTGGAAACACAAACTAATCAGAGCCTCGTTAAAGATGGATATACCTATTCACAAACCTTATTATCAGCTTAGCGATGAGCAACACAATAAGCTGTGGAACGGCGACGAGAACTTTCCCGGAATATATGCTTTCTTCGAATGGATAGAATCGCAGTCGTATAAGATACAGTACAGGGTGATGCTTTCGCGCTATCGTGGAAAGACGGTATGTCCCGACTGTAAGGGTACTAGGCTTAGAAAAGATGCCGGATATGTAAGGGTATGTGGCAAATCAATTATAGATTTGGTGCTTATGCCTGTAAGTGAGCTAGCCGAATTTGTCGACAACATAAAACTTACACCCTACGAGGAGGAAGTGGTGCAACGGATAATGATAGAACTGCGTAACCGTTTGAAATACTTGCTTGATGTGGGGTTGGGCTACTTGACCTTAAACCGCTTGAGCAATACCCTTTCGGGGGGCGAATCGCAGAGGATTAATTTGGCTACAAGCCTTGGCAGCTCTTTGGTAGGCTCTATGTACATATTGGACGAACCAAGCATAGGCCTACACTCGCGTGATACCGACCGCCTGATAAAAGTGCTTAAACAACTTCGCGATTTGGGCAACACTGTGGTGGTGGTAGAGCACGACGAAGAAATAATTCAAGCTGCCGACTATATCATCGATATAGGGCCCTATGCCGGAAGGCTTGGCGGCGAGGTGGTATTTGAAGGTACACATGCCGACCTGCTGAAGAAGAAAACAAAATCGCTAACCGCTGCCTACCTCAAGGGCCAAGAGAGTATAGATGTGCCCACTGTTCGCCGAAAGGCTTTTGACTATATAACCATCGAAGGGGCTTGGGAAAATAATCTTAAGAACATTGATGTGCGTATACCCCTACAAAATCTTGTGGTAGTTACGGGTGTAAGCGGTTCGGGCAAAACGTCGCTTATAAAGCATGTACTCTACGATGTGCTGCAAAAACGTTTCGACGGTGCCGCAGATTATGTGGGTAAAAGCTCGGATGTAAAACTAAACTTCGCAAAAATAAGCGGAGTGGAACTTGTGGACCAAAATCCTATTGGCCGTTCTACCCGTTCCAATCCCGCTAGCTATACCAAGGCCTTCGACGAGATACGTCAGCTCTATTCCCAACAGCCATTGGCAAAAGCACGGGGCTACAAAGCCGGCTTCTTCTCGTTCAACGTCGAAGGTGGGCGTTGCGATGTGTGCCAAGGCGAAGGAATGGTAACGATAGGTATGCAGTTTATGGCCGACGTACACTTGGTGTGTGAAGAGTGTGGCGGAAGTCGCTTCAAGGAAGAAGCCTTGGAAGTGCTATATAATGGTAAAAACATCAGTGAGATATTGGATATGACTATTGATCAGGCTTTGGACTTTTTTGCTGCCGACTCGTCGACCACCACTCGCCGTATAGTGGAACGCCTACGTCCGCTACAAGACGTGGGACTTGGATACCTCAAGATGGGACAGTCGTCCAGCTCCCTCAGTGGTGGCGAGGCTCAGCGTATAAAGTTGGCAACTTATCTTATAAAAGGTACAGCCACCAAGCCACAGCTGTTTATATTTGATGAGCCTTCGACCGGGTTGCACTTCCACGATATCAAAAAACTGCTCAAGGCTTTCGATACGCTGGTAGTGAACGGCCATTCGATAGTGGTGATAGAGCATCATCCCGATATAATAAAGACAGCCGATTGGGTTATCGACCTCGGTCCCGAAGGCGGAAAAGCAGGTGGCGAAATCGTATTTGAGGGCACACCAGAAGATTTGGTTCAATGTCCCGGCTCGTATACCGGCAAATATTTGAAAGGTAAATTATAATAGCCCACCGTAGCTTAGATACAGTAGTATTGAATTATAATTTTTTTGAGCTGCCGCCATTGTTGCAATAGCAAGGCGGTAGCTTTTTTATTTTATGATGTACTATAAAATGTTGTACCTTCGCAAGATTGAGTTTCAATCATCGTTAGTTTTCCTTTGGTTTATCGTTAGAAAATATTTTCCTCAAGTGCCGAGAAGACTTTTTCTTACGATAAGTGAAACTAAAGCTAACGATAAGTGAAATAAAAATCGTTCATAGGCAAGGTTGCGAAGAGTTGAAACCATTGGTTAGGACAACTGCGCAACGACCTGTTGAGCGTTAGAAGGTCGTTGTTTTTTCAAGGCCACATAGCCGAAAACTTACATATTTTGTCAAACAAAAAAAAAGTAGTACCTTTGCAATAGATAAAGAAAAAATAATGCCGATGCTAAGAAGTGAAGTAACAGTGCTTTCCGATATGCCTTCGGAAAGTAAATGTGTGATAGTAAAGATAAACGGACATGGAAGTTTTCGTCGCCGTATAATGGAGATGGGTTTTGTAAAAGGTGAAGTTATCACAGTAGTGAAAAATGCACCTTTGCGTGACCCTATCGAATATAAGGTAATGGGAAGCCATGTGTCGTTGCGTCGCAGCGAAGCATCGCAGATAGAGGTGGCCGATGTGTCGGCCTACGTATTTGACGAGTCGAAACCCGAAACCTTCACCGAAGAAATCAGGCAAACCATAAAGGAAAAGTCTAATGTGATAAATGTAGCTTTGGTGGGCAACCCCAATTGTGGTAAAACATCGTTTTTCAACTATTCGACAGGTATGCATGAGAAGGTGGGCAACTACAGCGGAGTTACTGTCGATGCCAAGGTTGGGACCTTTCAGTACAACGGCTATACAATAAATATGATAGATCTTCCGGGAACGTATTCCATTACCGAATACTCGCCCGAAGAGCTTTATGTGCGTAAGTATATCACCGAGCAGTGTCCCGATATTGTGTTGAATGTAGTTGATGCCTCCAATCTTGAAAGAAATCTTTTCCTTACCACTCAGCTTATAGATATGCACGTAAGGGTAGTGATGGCCTTGAATATGTACGACGAATTTGAGCGTAGTGGTAATAGATTGGATTATACATACCTTGGCAGTATGTTGGGCTTTAAGATAATACCAACCACGGCTTTTAAAGGTATTGGTATAACCGAAGTGTTGAACACAATAATAGATACCTACGAAGACCGTGCTGATACCCATAAGCATGTACACATTAATTATGGTAATGATATCGAAGACGAGATTGCCCGCATAAAACAGGAGATCTTGAAAGATAAAAGTATAGTAGATAAGTATTCGCCACGTTATCTTTCGCTGAAACTATTGGAAGACGACAAAACCACTCTTGAAATTTTTCGACATTCAGCCAACTTCAAAGCCATAGAATCGGTGGCCGAACACAGTCGTCGACATCTTAGAGAGGTGCATAAGGAAGAGCCTTCGGAGGTGATAACCAATGCTAAATATGGTTTTATACGTGGAGCATTGAAGGAGACTTACCGTCCGGCACAGCATGACAAAGCATCACTTTCGCAAAGGATAGATAATATACTTACCAACCGCTGGCTTGGATTTCCCATATTATTCCTATTCCTATATATTATGTTTCAAACCACATTCTCGCTTGGAGCCATACCACAGGGCTGGATAGAAGCGGGAGTAGAGATGCTGGCATCATGGCTTGCCGGTGTTATCCCTTCTGGTATGCTTAATGATTTGCTTGTCAATGGTATTGTAGAAGGTGTGGGTAGTGTGTTGGTGTTCTTGCCCAATATACTTATATTGTTCTTTTTCATTTCCATAATGGAAGATACCGGCTATATGTCGCGAGCCGCATTCATTATGGATAAACTGATGCATAAAATAGGCCTTCATGGCAAATCGTTTATACCTCTGCTTATAGGTTTTGGATGTAGTGTGCCGGCAATAATGGCAACACGCATTTTGGAAAACAAAAAGGATAGGGTAATGACTATGCTGATAATACCGCTTATGTCGTGTTCGGCGCGTTTGCCGGTATATCTTTTGTTGGTCTCGGCGTTCTTTTCCAAATATCAGGCTTTGATATTATTGGGCTTATATTTTGTAGGAATAGTGTTGGCAATACTTGTAGCACTGATTATGAAGAAAACACTGTTTAAAAAAGATAGTGAACAATTTGTATTGGAATTGCCACCATACCGTTTTCCCTCATTGCGAAATTTGGGAATACATATATGGGATAGGGCATCGGAGTATATTCGTAAAATAAGTAGTGTTATACTTGTGGCATCTATTATTATATGGGCTTTGGGTTATTTTCCACGCACCAGTGAGCAGACCGATCTTTTGGATAGGAATATAGCTATGCTCAAAGCCGACGAAAATATACCAGAAATACAGAGAGAAGAACAAATAGCCTCATTACAGCTTCAACGCTCTATGTTGCAAAAAGAAAATTCCTTCATAGGCAAAATAGGTAAGACTATAGAGCCAATAATGCGTCCGTTGGGATTTGATTGGAAGATGAGTGTAAGCCTTGTTACAGGTGTTGCTGCCAAAGAGATAGTGGTAAGTTCAATGGGAATATTATATAAAGTGGATGATACCGAGAACATAACCTCACTGTCCAAAGCTCTGCAAGCTGAAGTGTATACATCAGGACCTCGTGCCGGACAAAAGGTGTTTACACCATTGGTAGCATTGGCGTTTATGTTATTTGTACTATTATATGTACCGTGTACAGCCACTGTTATAACATGCCGTAAGGAGTTTGGACGAAAGTGGGCATGGATAATGAGTGTTTACACTTTCGCATTGGCATGGATAGTATCGTTTGCGGTGTTTCAGATTGGTAGCTTGTTCTGAAGTTTTTAATGGTATATTTATGTGATAAAAATTGATGAAAACAATGCTCAAAACGATAAAATTGAAAATTTTATAGATGTTAATTGACAAAGATAATTTAGTAAATAAACATTGGTTGTAGTGTTTAGTATATTGGTAATTAGTTTGTTGTGATTTAAATAAAATAGAAAAGCTGTGAATAGCTTTTTATGGATTATAGTTGGTTGTAAATAAGTTTGTTGAGTAAAAATAATGAATATTTCTTGTTAAAAAACACTTCTGAAAGGAAAAAATGTTGTTTCTTTGCAAATTGAATATTAACATGGGATGAGTATGACAAGAGAAGAATTGGAGAAAAGAATATTTGCACTTATTACCGATAAGTTGGGAATAAATGAAGAAGAAATAGCTTTGGCTTCCGACTTTCGTAGAGACTTGTCAGCCGATTCGCTTGATATTAGTGAATTGGTGATGAATTTAGAGAATGATTTTTCCATTGTTGTACCTGAATCAGAAATGGTGAATCTGAAGACAGTGGGCGATGTAGTTGATTATATTGAGAAGGCATTAGCCAAGTAGTAATATATAGAAAAACACTAGTTTAATCCACATAAAAGACAAAAAGATAAAGAGATGAAGAATACTTTACCAAGAGTTGTTATAACTGGATTAGGGTGTATTACCCCTATAGGAAATGACATCAACGCTTATTGGGATGCGTTGACAAAGGGCACAAGTGGTGCAGGATTGATAACACGTTTTGATGCTTCGCAACACAAAACTAAGTTTGCTTGTGAAGTAAAAGGATATAATCCTGAAAATTTCTTTGACCGCAAAGAAGCAAGAAAACTTGACTTATATACACAATTCGGTCTTGTGGCTGCACAGCAAGCTATGGAAGATTCCGGATTGAATACTGAAACATTGGATAAATTCAGAGCCGGTGTTATTTGGGCATCGGGTATAGGTGGAATAGCAACATTTGAAGATGAATGCACTTCATTTGTGAAAGGAAACTATGTTCCACGTTTCAGTCCATTCTTTATACCTAAGATGATTGCCGACATGTGTGCCGGACAAATATCAATAAAGTATGGTTTCTGTGGTCCTAACTTTGCAACAGTATCGGCATGTGCATCATCGTCTCATGCAATAAGTGATGCTTTCAATATGATTCGTTTGGGCAAAGCCGATGTGATGGTTACAGGTGGTTCCGAGGCTTCGGTATGTGCAGCAGGTGTTGGTGGATTCAACTCTATGCAGGCATTATCCACTCGCAACGACGATTTCTTGACTGCTTCTCGTCCTTTCGACAAAGACCGTGATGGTTTTGTTATTGGCGAAGGTGGCGCAGGTTTGGTTTTGGAAAACTATGAACATGCCAAGGCACGTGGTGCCAAGATATACGCCGAGATTGTAGGTTGTGGTCTTACTGCAGATGCTTACCACATAACAGCACCTCATCCCGAAGGATTGGGAGCTATGATGGCTATGAAGTATGCATTGGAAGAAGGTGGTGTTGATCTTTTGGAAGTTGACCATATCAATACCCATGGAACATCTACTCCTATAGGTGATATAGCTGAGCCAAAAGCTATTGTTTCGTTGTTTGGTGACCATGCCAAGAATATTAGCATCAACTCTACCAAGTCTATGACCGGTCACTTACTTGGTGCTGCCGGTGCGGTAGAAGCTATTGCTACTATTTTGGCAGTAAAGAACGATATCGTTCCTCCAACAATCAACCATTTTACCGACGATCCTAACGTTCCCGATTTGGATTATACATTCGGAACTGCTAAACATCGTACTGTAAATGTTGCATTAAGCAATACATTTGGTTTTGGTGGTCATAATGCATGTATGGCTATAAAGAAATATAATGAATAGTAGGTTCTCTTCGGTGGAACTTTATTAAATATATCGATTATGAGTAAAATCAGAGCAGCCATAACAGCTGTAGAGGGTTATGTGCCGGATTATGTTTTGACCAACGACGAGCTTAGCAAGATGGTAGACACATCTGACGAATGGATAATGACTCGTATTGGTATCAAAGAGCGTCGTATGCTTAAGGAAGAGGGTAAAGCTACTTCCGATATGGCAACTATTGCGGTACAAAACCTTTTGAAGAATAACAATATTGATCCTAAAGATATTGATGGTGTTATATGTTGCACCGTTACACCTGATATGCATTTTCCGGCTACTGCCAGTATTGTAGCCGATAAGTGTGATATACGTGGTGGTATGAGCATGGATTTGAATGTAGGATGTTCGGGATTTATCTACGGATTGAAGACTGCCTCTTTGTACATCGAATCGGGATTCTGTAAGAAGTTGTTACTTATAGGTGCAGAGAAGATGACATCGGCAATAGATTACCAAGACCGAGCCACTGCTCCTATATTTGGTGATGGTGCAGCTGTGGTATTATTGGAACCTACCGAGGATGAGGTGGGTGTAATGGATGCAATACTTTGTAGCGATGGTGTAGGACGTAAGCATTTACATATGAAAGCAGGTGGTTCGCTTAAGCCTGCTTCGCACGAAACAGTCGATGCTCGTGAACACTTTGTGTACCAAGAAGGTCAGGCAGTATTTAAATGGGCAGTATCTAAGATGGCCGATGTATCAGTAGAAATAATGAAACGTAACAACCTTACTGCCGATACGATAAGCTATTTGTTACCTCACCAAGCCAATATACGCATAATAAATGCTGTTGGTAATCGTATGGAACTACCCGAAGACAAGGTGCTTATAAATATCGAAAAGTTTGGCAATACCACCTCGGCTACTATACCGTTGCTTATGTGGGAGAATCAGCATAAGTTCAAGAGAGGTGACAATCTTATACTTACATCATTTGGTGCCGGTTTTTCATGGGGTGCCATATATGTCAAGTGGGCTATATAATAAACTAAATTTCCCAAGAACGACCACTTCTCAATGGCTCGCTCTTGGGAATATATATAATTACAATAACTAACAAAGTAGACAGATTATGAGTTATAAAATTGTAGTATTGGCAAAGCAAGTTCCCGATACACGCAATGTGGGAAAAGATGCCATGAAAGCTGATGGTACTGTGAATAGAGCAGCACTCCCGGCAATTTTTAATCCAGAAGACTTGAATGCCTTGGAAATGGCGTTATCAATAAAAGACCAACTGAAAGATGCTACTGTAACAGTGATTACAATGGGACCATCTCGTGCAGCTGATATAATAAGAGAATCTATTTATCGTGGTGCCGATGATGGTTATTTAGTTTCGGGTCGCGCTTTTGCAGGCTCCGACACTTTGGCCACTTCTTATGCTATATCTATGGCCGTACGCAAGTTGGGCAAAGTTGATTTAGTGCTTTCAGGTCGTCAGGCTATAGATGGCGATACTGCTCAAGTAGGTCCTCAGGTGGCTGAGAAATTGGAAATACCTCAAATTACATACGCCGAAGAGATAGTGAAAGTATCGACCGACTCTATACAAATCAAACGTCGTTTGGAACGTGGTGTTGAGGTGGTTGAGGCTCCGTATCCTGTGCTTATTACTGTTCACGGTTCGGCACCGGCTTGTCGTTTCCGCCATGCAAAACGTGTGATGAAATACAAAAACGCCTGCACTCCATCGGAACAACAAGAACGTGGACAAGACTACTCCGACATTTGGAATCAAAAACCTTATCTGAAGATAGAAGAGTGGACTGCCGAAGATTTGAATCCCGACATGAATCGTTTGGGTATGGCCGGTTCGCCAACTAAGGTTAAGAACATCGAGAATGTGGTATTGACTCAAAAGGAAAGCGTAGTTCTTTCTGACAAGGAAGAGGACATAAACGGATTAATGAAAGAATTGATTGCCACTCACATTATCGGATAAGGTAGTGCAGAGTTTGTGTTCCTCGTATAATAAACTAAAGTAATAACATCAAAGACTAACAATAATGAATAATATATTTGTTTATTGCGAAATTACCGAAGAAGGTACTATTGCTGATGTAAGTTTGGAATTGTGCTCCAAAGCTCGCAAGCTTGCCGACCGCCTACAAACCAAGTTGGAAGCCATAGTTATTGGAAGCAACCTTACTAACGTTGAAGCTCAACTATATCCCTACGGTGTTGATATCATCAATGTGGCCGATGATGCTCGCTTGTTTCCATACAGCACATTGCCTCATTTTGACATCGTAACCAATCTTTTCAAAGAAAAACAACCCGAAATAGCTTTGTTTGGTGCTACTTCGGTAGGTCGTGACTTGGCACCACGCGTATCGTCGTACTTGCGTTGCGGTCTTACAGCAGACTGTACAAGCCTGGAAATAGGTGACCACAGCGATGCCAAGGCCGGTAAAGAATATCACGATTTGTTGTACCAAATACGTCCTGCCTTTGGTGGTAACATTATTGCCACTATCGTTAACCCCGAAACTCGTCCTCAGATGGCTACAGTACGCGAGGGTGTGATGAAGAAGGAAGTGTATGATGCCAACCACAAAGGTGTGGTAAACAAACTTGATGTAGCTAAATATGTTACCGATAGTGACTTTTGTGTGAAAATAGTAGAACGCCATATAGAAGAACAAAAGATAAACATCAAGAATGCACAAATCATCGTGGCCGGTGGTTATGGTATGGGTTCGAAAGAAAACTTTAAACTGCTACACGAGTTGGCAACCGTTATTGGTGGCGAAGTAGGTGCTACACGTGCCGCTGTTGATGCCGGATTTACCGAAGGTGAACGCCAAATAGGTCAAACAGGGGTAACTGTACGTCCAAAATTATATATCGCCTGTGGTATAAGTGGTGCTGTTCAGCACCGTGCAGGTATGGACCAATCAGCTAAGATTATTAGTATCAATACCGATCCCAAAGCACCTATCAACAGCATTGCCGACTATACCATAATTGGCGATGTATGTGATGTGTTGCCTAAAATGATAAAGTCATACAAAGCCAACACCAAGTAGTGTGCTGTAGCTTTGGTATTATCACTCAATTAAAAACTGAAGATTATGAGCAATTTTTATACAGACAATGAGTCATTGAAGTTTTATCTTGGACATCCTGTGATGGAAAAGATTGTGGCATTGAAGGAACGCGACTATGCCGAAAAGAATGTTTATCCTGATGCACCTGCCGACTATGAAGATGCTTTGGATAACTATGACAAGGTGATGGAGATAGTAGGTGAGATTTCGGGCGAGGTGCTTGCTGCCAATGCCGAAAGTGTTGACCATGAAGGTCCTAAAGTGGTAAACAACGAGGTGGTGTATGCTCGTGGCACTCAACAAAACCACGAGGCTTTGCGCGATGCCGGATTGTACGGTATGTCGTTGCCTCGCAAATACGATGGTCTTAACTTTCCTTATATACCATACGTGATGGCTGCCGAAATAGTATCGCGTGCCGATGCTGGTTTTGCCAACATTTGGGGCTTGCAAGACTGTGCCGAAACTATCAACGAGTTTGCTTCGGAAGAGATAAAGGCCGAGTTTTTGCCTCGTATCAATGCTGGTGCTACTTGCTCTATGGACCTTACCGAGCCGGATGCAGGTTCGGATTTGCAATCTGTTAGACTGAAAGCTACTTTCGACGAAAAAGCCAACTGTTGGCGTTTGAATGGTGTGAAACGTTTTATCACCAATGGTGATGCCGACATTAAACTTGTATTGGCTCGTTCCGAAGAAGGTACTACCGATGGTCGTGGTTTGTCGTATTTTGTTTACGACCGCAAAGACAATGCCGTTACAGTTCGTCGTATCGAAAATAAATTGGGTATCAAAGGTTCGCCTACTGCCGAACTTGTGTTTAACAATGCTCCTGCCAAGTTGGTGGGCGACCGCAAGTTGGGTCTTATCAAATATGTGATGAGCCTTATGAATGGTGCTCGTTTGGGTGTGGGTGCTCAAAGTGTGGGATTGGCAGAAGCCGCCTACCGCGAAGCTTACCAATATGCTCAGGAACGTGAACAATTTGGCAAAGCCATCATCAACTTCCCACAAGTGTATGAAATGCTTACAAACATGCGTGCCAAAACCGATGCTATACGCACATTGCTTTACGAAACTGCTCGCTTTGTGGATGTGTATAAAGCATACGAAGCTATAGCTCGCGAACGCAATCTTACTGCTGAAGAGCGTGCCGACCTTAAATATCATCAACGCAATGCCGATATATTTACTCCTATGCTTAAACTTTTCTCGAGCGAATATGCAAACCAGGTGGCTTACGACTCGATACAAGTACATGGAGGTTCTGGATTTATGAAAGAATACGCTTGCGAACGCTTGTATCGCGATGCTCGTATCCTTACCATATACGAGGGTACTTCGCAACTCCAAGTTGTGGCTGCCATCCGTGGTATAGGCAACGGTAGTTACCTAAAACGCATCGAAGAGTACGACGCAATGCCGTTGAAACCTGAACTTGAAGAGTTGAGAAGCAAATTGCGTGGCATGACCGAAGAGTATAAGAAGATATTTGAAATAGTTTCGGCTTTCGGTTCTACCAGCGAAATGTATGATTTCCACGCTCGCCGTATGGTAGAAAGTATGGGCTACATAGTGATGGGATACCTATTGCTGCAAGATACCAACCGTTGCGAACGCTTCAAACGCTCCTGCGAAGTGATGATAGCTATCGGACAAGGTGAGGTAGCAAAGAATTTGGCTTACGTTCAAAGCTTTACTCCAGATATGCTTTCGGAGTATAAAGCTACTGCCGAAAAGGTATGTTGTGCCAACGAATAGTTTGATAACATGATTAATATACTTTAATTTGATAAAGGATGCCGAAATACTCGGCATCCTTTTTTTATGGCAACTTCTAAAACCTGTTTTTCAACAAAGTTGAGTTAGCTATATACTGTAAATATTCCAAACCTTATACTGGAGCCATACCATAGATTTTGTTTGTTCGTACCTCAAAGCAAGAAACAAGATGCTTAACCCACTGATATAAGATGCTTAACATGATGATACGTTTACGTTAGAACCATGGTTCCCCAACGCCCTTGGGAAGGTGTCCCAAAGCCGTTGGGAGGGTACCCCAACGCCCTTGGGGAAAGCTCCCAACGCCGTTGGGGAGAGTTCCCAAAGCCATTGGGGAGGGTTCCCAAAGCCGTTGGGGAACCACATATCATACCATCTTGCGTTAAGCCTTTAAGCATAATAGAGTATGAAGTTGAGGAAGATAATCCTTGAAATACTTAACAATTTTCTGTGGCGGTGATATTAAGCTGTCGGTTATGGTGGTTTTGA
>JAGCLZ010000149.1 GCA_017646685.1 Bacteroidales bacterium
AGGATTAAGTGGTAGTTATCCATTTAGAAACTGCGAAAATCTTACTACTGTTATATTTGGCGACAGCGTAAGCAAAGTACCTAGTTATGCTTTCTCACGTGTATATTCTCTTGAAAATGTCGTATTCAGCAATTCGATTGATACTATAGGTAATAGTTCATTTGAAGAAACGGCTATTGAAAATCTGGTATTATCAAACTCTGTAAAATATATTGACCTTTGGGGATTCTATAAATGTTACGATTTAAAAAACATCACTTTCGGCTCATCATTTAGGCGTATGGAATCTAGCTCTTTCGTCTATAGTTATAATATAGAAACCGTTACATGTAAATCTATGACACCACCGTCTTCTGTTGCATTATATACAGATTACTCCAATCCAATAGTGTATGTTCCTTGCGGAAGAGGCTATGCATATCGCAATTCCTGGTTAAATAACTTTGGTACTATCGTAGAATCTGATAGCATATTTATTTTATCAGTATGTTCGAGCGATACCACTTTGGGAACAGTTCAAGTGATAAGCGATTCATGTACATCGGGTATATTCCAAGCCATCCCTAAAGAAGGAAGTAGATTTGTAAGTTGGAACGATGGCAACACCAATAATCCACGAACAATAGTACTTAACCGTGATACTGCTTTTGTAGCATCATTCATGCAACAATATAGAGTAGAAGTATTGTCGAGTAACGATACTATGGGAACAGTGTCGGGCAGCGGAACATTCGATGTAGGCACAGAGATAACAATATCGGCACGTCCTTTGAACAAATACAAATTTACAGGTTGGAGTGATGGCAATACCGATAATCCAAGAACAGTAGTAGTAAACAGCGATAGTACTTTTACCGCCAACTTTGCCCCAATAATGCAATATACAATAACCGTAAGTTCGGAAGATGAAAATATGGGACTTGCAACAGGTGGAGGAGTATTTGACGAACAAACTATAATTTCTATAGTAGCTGCTGCACGCGGAGGCTACCGCTTTAAAGAATGGAGCGATGGCGATACCAACAGAATAAGAGAACTAATGGTAGTCTGTGATAGTGTACTTATAGCAAAATTTGAACGAAATGTAGGCATTTCCAATATTGATAATTTGGAAGATTTGGATTTATACCCCAACCCAACTACCGGCATCATCACCTTCAATCGTACGGATATAAAGAAAGTAGAAGTACTTGATGCAGTAGGTAGAACGATTATGGCAGTAGAAAACAAACATATAATAGACCTATCCAAACTAACCAAAGGCTACTACACCCTTCGTATAACCACCGCAGAGGGCGTGGCTGTTCGCAAGGTTATCCGCAAGTAAGCGGAATAACTAATATTAGTTAACTGATTATCCTATATATGTTACCGGTGTAATGTATATAGGATAATTGGTATTGGTATGCAGGCATTATACTTATGACAATTTCTAAAAATTGCTTTGCAAGTGATTTGATTGATTTACAATTCCACCACTTCGCCAATCATTGGGTTTATTACGTTGATGGAGTCGGCTCGCATTTGTTGGATATTGCGGTCGGGTTCGTCCCATGGGTGTTGTGATAGTGCAAACTTCAGGTGGTGTCCTGTAAGCACACGTTTGGCGTTAAGGTCTTTGGCTGCCTGTGTCATCAGTTCGGGCATTAGGTGTATGTATTTCCAGTTTTCGCTGTACTGTCCGTTTTCCATTATTGCCAGGTCTATATCGGGGAAACGGTTGCCTATTTCTTTGAAGTGTCGGCCGTAGCCGCCGTCGCCGGCAATATATATTGTGTTTGAAGGCGATACCAGCATATACGATGCCCATAGTGTAATGTTGGGTTTGAGGGCACGGTTGGAGAAATGGCGTGCCGTGAGGCAGTGTATGCTTATGCCGTCGGCAAGCTGTGCATCGTTGTCCCAATCCATTTCTATTATGTTGTTTACATCAAACTTCCAGTATTCGAAGTGTTGGCCTACACCAAGCGGACATATCACTTTGCCTATGCGCTGCTGTAGTTCTTTTACGGTTTTGTAGTCGAGGTGGTCCCAATGGTCGTGGGTTATTATCAGGTAGTCGATGTCGGGAATGTCGGCGGGTTTGTAGCTGTCGGTGCCTTTGAATGGTTTTTGTATAAACGATACGGGCGATGCGGTGTAGAACACGGGGTCTATAAGATAACGCTTGCCGTCCAGCTGTATGAAGTACGACGAGTGGCCGAACCATACTATCACGTTGGCGTTGCTGTCCAAAAGGTGTAGGTTAGTTTTTACTGTGGCTACTTCCATAGGTGGTTTGGTGTCGGCTTTCTTGTTTCGTATAAGGTTTATAAAGCTCGTACTTTTCTTGTCCTTGCCGGTAAACTGTGGTGTGGCTTCGCGGTTGTGAAACTTACCATCGCGGTAGTTGGGCGATGCCTCTATGCGTTTAAGCCGTTCGCCTCGGGGCTGTTTGCCAAGGTTTTTCTGACACATAATGCCAAGTGCTCCACCGGTAAGCACTGCCAGTATTGCTAGTGATATTTTCATAATCGTTCTCCTCTTGTGTTTCATTGTTGTTGGGAGGGTGTTATTTTTCCATAAAGTCTTTGGCGGTAGCTATCAGTGAGGGGTTGCAGTTTAGTATCTCGGCTATGCGTAGAGCCTCGTGGGGTACGTTGTCGGAGGTGTCTTCTTGTAGGGTGTAGTCCATGTATTGGTTTATGTTTTGTGGTGTTATGGTTCCGGTTATCTCAGTGTCGGCAAATCCTTTTACCCTTAGTTTGCGGCAGTCTATACCTAGCTGGCTGTAGTGGGTGGTTATAAGGCAGTAGCTGTCGCGCCTGTTCATTATAGAGGCTATGGCTTGCACTATGGCTTTGCCTTCGGTGGGGTTGGTGGTGCGTGCCGGCTCGTCTATAAGCACCAGCATCTTTCTATGGTCGCTCTCTTGTACTACATCGTTTATTTTCAGTATCTCGCTTGCAAACGACGATAGGCCGTTCATCTCGTTCTGTTCGTCGCCAATGCAAAATACCACCTTGTCCATAAGTGTTATGGTGGCCTCTTGTGCCGGTACAAAGAACCCAAATTGTGCCAACATCTGTGCTATACCCATGGTTTTGAGTAGCACTGTTTTGCCGGCCATATTGGCCCCCGTTATCAGGCATACGCCTTGGGCTATGTCTATTCCGATGTGCTGATAGCGTTGCTTACGTTCCTCCAACGTTATTTTCAGCCTGGGGTTGAATAGGTTGGTGTAGGCTATGGTGGTGTTGCTTATGGTTGGGCGACACATGCTCCACCTTGTGGCTTGTTCGGCTTTGGCTATGCTTAGGTCTATGTAGGCCAGGCGTTCCAGTACGGCTTTAAGCATAAGGGTGTGGCGGCTTAGCTTGGCTACCAATGTCTTGCGCACCTCGTCTTCTATGCTTTGGTTTAGGTTGTAGATGTCGGTTATTTGTGCTTCCCATTCGGCCACTTCCTGCTCCGACAGTGTGTTGCGGTGGCTATTTAGGTTGTTGGTCAGCTGTTTGAGGCTGTTTCTAACCTCGGCCAGGCGTGGATCGTAGCTCTCGTATATATAAAAGTGGGCTATCATGTTGCGGTCAGGGTCCAGTATGGCTGCAACTTCCGATAGGTCGGGAATTAGGAACAGGAGATCTAGTCCGGCTTCTTTGGCCAACGATGCTATTTCTATGCTTAGCAGTGCAAGGTTTTTTACTTCAAATAGTTGTACATCGTCCAGAAGGTCGCCGTTATCGATGTTCTGTATGGTTTGCTTTATGTTGTGTATGCCACCGAGTTTGTGCTGTATGTTGCCCACAAGTTTGGCGGTTTCGTTGTTTTGCATTTGTTTCAGTATCTCTTCCACAAATGTCCATTCCCATTCCAAATCCTGTGGAGTGGTTTTCCAACGCAGGTTCATCAAGTAGTTGCGTCCCACACC
>JAGCLZ010000150.1 GCA_017646685.1 Bacteroidales bacterium
GTACAGTTTTATTGATAGTAAGAAGGAAATAAAATTTAAAGATGAATCTATCGATATATTAATAAGTAATTTGAATAATTCGATGATAAATCATGAAAATATAGAACTTAAACATATTGAAGAAATCAAGAGAAGAAAAGATGAATATGATGAGTGTGTAGAGAATATGATTTGTCCTCGCTGTAAAGGAAAATTGGTAGAGAGGCATGGTAAGTATGGTAAATTTATCGGATGTAGTAATTATCCATACTGCAAATTCACAAAATAAAGCAATAGAAATTTATTTTTTTGTATCATTATAGAAAAACAGATTACGGGGAAGTTTCTTTTATATAACAAAAGCTGCAACACTATGCAGTTTGGTCATCATAACTATGCAGTTTAAGAGTCGAAACTCCCATAGTTTTAGGTCGTAAACCTCGGAGTTACAACCTCTAGCCATGGTAGTTCGTCAAACCAATGCTTAAACCTAAATCGGTTATTAAAAACATCTGTATAATGTAAGCATAAGGTATAAATCTCTTATGTCGAATATATCCTAATTACAGTTATTAGGATATATCATATACAAAGCAAAGATTAATATCTAAATGCAGTATAGTCATAATCTTGCAAAAAAAAATCCCGGCGACCGATTTAGGATAAATTACTATCCTCAAAGAATAGTGCTTTTGATGTCGAAATTTTAATCTCCAAAGGTTATTTTTTTACCTTGGAAGGTTTTTGGTAATAATAAAAAGTGTAGTTTTAGAGCATAGAATGTTTCCAAAAAATAATTCAAAAATAGAAAACAAATCAATCCGAATGACCGATTTTGGTTAGGATCCTCACGCTATTTCGGATAAATGATTAGGGTTTATTATTTTTATTAATAATGGAATTCAAATCGTCTTTAAGATAATAGAAATCTAAAGGAAAGTATCACAATAATCGATATTCAAAATTGTGGCGGTTCTTTTATATTTGAATGCTATTGATAGGCAATATATTTTATGTTTATACGTTTATAATTCAGTTTGTGGTATTAATATTTTATTTAAATATCGAAAAAGAAAAGAAATGTACAAAAGTAATACTATAAAAATAGGCGATTTGACTTTGGGTGGCGATAGCCCCATACGTATACAATCCATGACCAATACCGATACTATGGATACTCTATCAACAGTGGAACAAACACTTAGGTTGGTAGAAGCTGGTTGCGAGATAGTTCGAATAACAGCTCCGGGTGTCAAGGAAGCCGAAAATCTTTACAGTATAAAGAATGAGTTGGTAAAAAGAGGTTGCAATGTGCCGTTGGTAGCTGATATTCATTATAATCCACAAGCAGCAGAAATAGCAGCAGGCATAGTAGAAAAAGTGAGGATAAATCCGGGTAACTATGTTGATAGAAATGTGGGTAAAGTATCTTATACCGATTCGGAGTATAATGCAGAAATAGAAAAGATAGGAGAGCGTATGGCAAATTTGATAGAGATATGTAAACGCCACAACACTGCCATGCGTATAGGTACCAATCATGGTAGCCTTAGCGAGAGAATAGTAAGTCGGTATGGCGATACTCCAATGGGAATGGCTGTGTCGGCAATAGAGTTTGCCAATGTATGTCGCAGTTTAGATTTTCACAATCTTGTTTTTTCTATGAAAGCCAGCAACGTAAAAGTGATGGTATATTCTACTCGTTTGTTTGTACAAAAAATGATAGAAGAAGGTATGAATTATCCCATACACTTGGGAGTAACCGAAGCAGGTGATGCCGAACAAGGACGTATAAAATCGGCGGCGGGAATAGGTGCGTTGCTACTCGATGGTATTGGTGATACATTGCGTGTAAGTCTTACCGAAGATCCTGTAGCCGAGATACCGGTGGCTAAGCAGATAGTAAAATACCTACCTCGCAGGCAAGCAAGTAAGCATGATATCGTTTCGTTGAAAACATCGTTTGATAGATGTGTAGACAATGTGTGTTACATTCCAAGGTATACAACATTAGAGGAATATCAGATAAAAGAAGCAGCAATGTATGCCAAAGAATACATTGACGGAAATGTACAGGAAATAGCCGATGATAGTGATACTGCACTAGATATAATGCAGGCAGTGGGAGCCAAAATATCGAAAGCCGAATACATCTCATGTCCCTCGTGTGGCAGAACACAATATGATATACAAGTAGCTTTGCAAAAAATAAAAGCCGAAACATCACATTTGAAAGGAATTAAGATAGGAGTGATGGGGTGTATAGTGAATGGTCCCGGAGAGATGGCTGACGCTCACTATGGCTATGTAGGGGCAGGTAAAGGCAAGATAACCTTGTATAAAGGTCGCGAAGTAGTACGCAAAAATATAGATGAATCCGAAGCAGTGGAAGCACTTATACAACTAATTAAGGATAACGGAGATTGGGTAGAGAAAGAATAACAATAAGAAAGGATATTGTAACATAAACATCTTTGATAAGTTTTACACAATAAAAGGTAAAAATAAAAAACAATATATCATTTTTTATTTGTATCTTTGCAAACTAATAATTAAAGAACAATTATAATGGATAAAACATATTGGGAAGAATTTTATGCACAACAAAATGCTGAATACGAACCATCTTTGTTCGCTCAATTCGTAGCTGCTAAGATAAAAGCAAATTCAAAAATAATAGAATTAGGTTGTGGAAATGGAAGAGATTCTGTTTATTTTGCAAGTAAAAATTTCATCATAAAGGCAGTCGATCAATGTGAAAGGCAAATAGAATTTATGAAAGCAAAATACTCTAACATAAAAAATATAGATTTTTTGACAGCTGATTTTACAGCACTATCAGAAGAAAGCAAGTTTGATGTTATTTATTCTAGATTCACTCTACATTCTATATCCAAAGAGCAAGAAGACAAAGTATGCACTTGGGCATATAACAGTCTTAGTACAAATGGCTTTTTCTGTATAGAAGTACGGGGTCAAAAAAATGAAATATATTGCAAAGGCAACAAAGTAGAAGGAGAAGAAGATGCCTATATATACAACAATCATTACAGAAGATTTCTGAACTTTGATACATTTTGCAACAAACTAAAAACCATAGGATTCGCCCTTGATTATGCCGAAGAAAAGAAAGGATTCGCTCCATTCAAAGGCACAGATGAAACATATATGAGAGTGATAGCTGTAAAGAAAAACAATGAATAGCGAAGAATTTTCAAAATACAACGGCGAAGAAACCCCTCTTAGAGCGGCTCAACTACGCATGTTGTCCATATTGGTGGAGATAGACAAAGTATGTCGAAAACATAATATCACATATTGGCTCGACTATGGAACATTGCTTGGAGCAGTGCGTCATAAAGGATTTATTCCATGGGATGACGATGTAGATATATGTGTAATGAGAAAAGACTATAACAAATTAAGAAAATACTTACAACAAGAATTACCCGAACAATTTGTATTTACAGATTGGACTACCGATAAGTATATATTTTCAAATTACGCAAGAGTAAGAGATAAGAAATCATATTGCTATTACCCATATTTTACAAAACAAAAAGAACAAGGATTATGGGTTGATATATTCAAAATGGAAGAAGTGCCATCGATGAATACAAAAAAAATGATAGATTTTCTGTACGGAAGAGTATTCAGAGAAATACATCATTTTGGTGATGTAGCTTATACTTCTACATTCCGAAGATATTTTGTAAGACTATTGGCATACATTGCATTCCCATTTGTATTTATTATTATTATTATAGCTCGTCTATTTGCACCATTCGGCAAGGGATTAATTACACCTTCATATTCTACCAATCCATACCATTGTCGCAGATATGCTAAAAATATTTTTCCATGTACAGAATTTGAATTTGAAGGACATAAGTTTTTCGCTCCCAAAGACTATGATACACATTTGAAACTTATATATGGCGATTACATGAAACTTCCGCCTGAGGAAAAGCGCATCAATGTTATTGATTTAGGCAGTATAAAATTCTTCGATTAAATAAATTTGGGTATGAAAAAAAGAGTTCTAGTAATAGGTCCCAACTTCTACAACTTCTCTAAAGCTGTAAAATACGCTTTTGAGCAATGTGGCTACGATACCAAATTTGAAATGTATGATACTCCGATACATCCATATACTACTTCGATGAAATGGAAGTATAAACTTTCCCAAAGAAGAAATGTGTTAAAGCTGAAGAGCAAAAAAAACTATCAATCCTATATAGAACAACTTTTTGATAGTTATAAGCCTGAAATTGTATTTATTTTGAATGGAGACATATTACTACATGAGACATTGGATTACTTCAGAAAGACATCAAAAGTTGTTATTTGGTTTTTTGATAGCATAACCCGATACCCATCATTGATAAATCATATTGATCATGCAGACTACACTTTTTGTTACGAGAAAACAGATGTAGATTATTATTCCTATCAAAATAAAAAGGCTTATTTTTTAACACAAGCATGTGATACCACAATCTACAAACCTATAGAAAATAAAGATAAGGATATAGATATTTTATTTGTTGGAGATTTGTATAATTCCAAGAAACGTCAGCAGTATATAAACACTGTTGTAAAAGAATTCTCAAATAAAAAAATCAAAGTTTTCGGTGTATATAAACCATGGTATAAAAATTTTTGGAAATGGCTATTTCGAGAAAAAAGAGCCGTATATGCCAATCATTCGATACCTACCCATCAGGTAAATGATTACTACAACCGTTCAAAAGTGGTACTAAATATACATCATGAGCAACAAGTATATGGTGCCAACCCAAAGGTATATGAAATTTCGGGCTCCGGTGCTTACCAAATTTGTGATACAAATCCATATTTGGAAAAAATATATCCCAACAACGAAATATCTTTCTATAAAGATGAAAAAGAACTTATTGATACTATACATAATGTATTAAAAAACGATACGTGGAAATATTCAGAAGCGGCTTATGAAATTGTGCATAGTAATCATACCTATGAAAATAGAATAAAATACGTATTAGAGATAATCAACAACTAATAACTTTATATTATGAAAATTCTTTTTATACGATACAAAAAGTCGAAAAACATATTGGAAGGAGGCGAACAATGTAGTCAACGCAATTACAGTATATTGGAATTATTGGTTGGTAAAGAAAATATAACAACATACTACATTCACGATGAATCTGTAAAGAAAACGATATTCGACTACCTTAAAGGTTTGTTTTATTTTGTACAGAACTATTATTTTGGATTATCACCCAAACGTACTTCCGAAATAGTAAATATGGCTATACCGTACGACACTGTTTTTATTGACAGAAGTGTATTTGGTATTATCTCAAAAAAGCTAAAGGAAAACAATTATAAAGGCAAAGTAATATCTTTTTTTCATAATCTCGAATATGATTATTTCAATGCAAAAATGAGGAAATATCAGATAGGCAGAAATATAATATTGAGATGTGTGGATAAAAATGACATGTATAGTTGCAAATATTCCGACTCTATAATTGTTCTGAACGATAGAGATAGAAAAGCTGTATATGAAAGATATAACAGAGAAGCCGATATAGTTATTCCAATAACTTTTACAGACAAGTATAATCGAAAAGAATATCCCATTGAATATACAAGAAAAAAAGTACAATGTTTATTCTTAGGTGCTTATTTCCCTCCAAATAACATTGGTATTGATTGGTTTGTAAAAAATGTATATCCACACGTTGATGTGGATGTAAAAATAGTAGGCAAAGGAATGAGTAAGTTGAGAGATAATTTTAATATACCTCAAACGATAGAAATATTCAGTGATATTCCTGATTTAGAACCATATTTTGAAGATGCAGATGTAATGATATTGCCTATATTTGCGGGTGGTGGAATGAAAGTAAAGACATGCGAATCTTTGATGTATGGCAAAAATATAATAGGTACCAACGAAGCATTTGAAGGTTATGAGCTTGACTATGATAAAGTAGGCGGCAAGTGTAATACATCCGAAGAGTTTATACAAAGGATTCAAGAAATTGCAGAAAATCCTGTACCAAGATTTAATATATATTCTAGACAAGTATTCCTAGAGAATTATTCGGAAGATGTTGTTGTAAAATTATTCAGCCAAGTATTGGGTGTCTTTGCTGAAAAAAGTTGACACAAAAGTCAACAAAAATGAATAAAGCAAGTAAAAGAAAAATAAGAGAAACTGTAGATTCCAAACCAAAATGCAACTAGTCTTGCAAAGATAAAT
This sequence comes from Bacteroidales bacterium, assembly GCA_017646685.1. GTDB lineage: Bacteria > Bacteroidota > Bacteroidia > Bacteroidales > P3 > HGM05376. The sequence goes on from JAGCLZ010000150.1 coordinate 6,239, forward strand.
AAAATTCTTGATATGGAATTTTAAAATCTATTTTTTTCTTGGTCTTCGATTTATTTTATGTTGAATTTCTAATATTTCTTTATCCGAAAAATTATTGAAAGAAGTATTGCGGGGAATATATTGCCGATATAACATATTAGTGTTTTCAATACATCCTTTTTGCCAAGAAGATTAGATCTGTAAAATAAACAGTAGCTCCAAGTTTTTTTGTTATATATTCATGATTAGCAAATTCCGGACCATTATCAGTAGTAATAGTTTTTATTCCGCCTCCATTTTTGAATGGCAAAAGAGCATCAACAACAGTTTTTGCAACTTCCATTGATGACTTTCCAAATGGAAGATTCCTGATTATTGAGCTATGTAAAATAAACTGTGTCAACTATTCATTTTAGATTTTATTTTTCTATTTCCCTGATGGACATGTCCATCAGAGAAATAGAAAAATAAAATTTCAATTGCAAAATTACATAATTTCATACCTATCTCCAAATTTTATTGCCAATTGTTGAGATATTAAAGCCCAATTTGCTATGGGACGCTTCCATTTTTTACAAACCCGTTGGTTGAATTAAAATCTTTAAATTTTCTATAGAAAAAAAGTTGTGTATATCAATTATTTTTCGTATTTTTTGCAGTGAAAATCAATTAAATACCTATAATTGATATGAAACACAACTTTTGTACAAAACACGGAAAAATTCTTGAGATATGCAAACAATACTCAAAAAATTTAGTCAACGAACTTGGAAATACAACCAAAAGAGGCATTGTACCTAAGTTTTCAGACCTTGAAGTGATTGCTCTTTCATTAACAGCTGAAGCTATGAGTATAGATAGTGAAAATTGTTTATTCGTAAGGCTTCAATCATATAAAACTGAATTTCCAAATCTTATTTCAAGACGACAATACAATGCCCGACGTAAGAACGCCAGTAAATTATGTAATCTAATCAGAGAACGTATTGCTAATGAAATTGACGGAAATGAAACATACTTTTGCATTGATTCTAAACCAATTGAAGTTTGTAGAAGATCAAGGGCATCAAGGTGTAAATTAGGTAAACAGAACTATGATACTGCTCCTTCTTTTGGATATTGTGCATCTCAAAATACCTACTATTATGGATACAAGTTACATGCAGTTTGCGGTCTTAGCGGGGTTATTCATTCTTATGATATCACAAAAGCTAACGTTCATGACATCAATTATTTAAATGATGTAAAATATGATTATCATGATTGCACAATAATTGGAGATAGAGGATACATCAGTAAAACTATGCAATTGAACCTGTTCGAAGAAGCTAAAATAGAGTTGGAAGTACCACATAGATTGAATCAAAAGAACTGGAAACCAATATTTATACCTTATGCAAAAGCTAGAAAACGTATCGAAACTGATTTCTCGCAATTCGTTGACCAATTCATGCTTAATAGAAACTATGCAAAACAAATAGAGGGTTTTATGACTAGAATTATTAGTAAAATAAGTGCTTTCACTATTATGCAATATGTCAACTATTCATTAGGTAAACCAATTGGTCATATAAAATATGCTCTAGATTAATTCATCCAACGGGTTTTACTAATATCTCTATATGCCAAATAGACTAATTTTAGTAATGACTTATCATTAGGGAAAACGCCTTTATTCTTTGTTACTTTTCTGATTTGACGATGATAACCTTCAACAATATTGGTTGTATAAATAAGATGGCGTATTTCTTCTGTATACTGAAAATATTCGCTTAATCTTTCCCAATTATCTCGCCAAGACTTAATTACAATAGGGTATTGTTTACCCCATTTTGCTTCTAAATTATCTAACTCAATCTCGGCAACCTCTTTGTCCACTACTTTGTAAATGCGTTTCAAATCTTGAATAAATTCTTTTTGATGCTTGCTACTAATGCGTTAGATAGTGTTGCGAATCTGATGTACTACACAAAGTTGTAATGCTGTATTTGGAAATACACTTTTAATAGCTTCAGGAAAGCCTTTTAATCCGTCTATACAGCAGATTAAAGTATCTTCAACTCCTCGGTTGTGTAAATCCGTAAGAACTTCTAACCAAAAATTTGCACCTTCACTATTGGCTATATACATGCCTAACAATTCTTTTTGTCCTTCTTTTTTGACTCCAAGAATATTATATATAACTCTAGAAGTAGCTCGACCACTGTCATCTTTTACTTTGTAATGAATTGCATCAAGCCAACAAATTCCATATACTTTATCAAGTGCTCTTGATCTCCATGACGTTATTTCTGGAAGTATACGATCTGTTATTGCACTAACGGTGTCTGCAGAAAGTCGCGTTCTAAATTCTCGTTCAAAATAACTGCTGATTTCTCGTGTACTAGTGCCGGTGGCATACATCCCTATTATCTGATCTGCCATACTTACCGCTAAAATCGTTTCCCGCTTTTGAACTATTTCTGGTGTAAAACTACCATCTCTATCTCGGGGAGTTTCTACAATTACTTCCCCATATTTGGTTTGAACACTCTTGCTCATTTTTCCATTACGGCGATTGCCTGATGCACGAGATTCAGGAGTTAAATGAGCATCCATTTCGCCTTCAAGTGCGGCATTTAATATTTTTTCTAACATAGGGGCTAAAGCTCCTCCTTCGTCAAATAATGGCTTACCTGTTCTTAGCTGCTCTGCTGCTAATTTAAAATCAATTTCTTCTTTCTGTGCCATAATTAATAAACTTTACTGTTTCTTTTTTATTTTATCTTGACACAGTTTATTTTTGTTGGATTTGTAATACTATTTTTGTAGTACAATAATAAAAAAAACTTGCAATATTCATGAATGATATTGCAAGTTTTTTTATAATCATAATAAAGTGGAAAAATACAGGATTATATATTTCCTGCGTTTTCAAATTGGCGTTGTTCTTCTTCCAAACTCCAAATGCAGTAGTCTGCTTGGCGTAGTATGTAGTGAAACAACTCCATCTTTTGATTCAAATCATTGAGATTTGAAATCTCATTCATCATTCTATCTATTTTTTCTTTCAATTCTATATCCATAATTGTTACTGTTGTTATATTACTACATTTATTATCTTTTTGGGTACAAATATCACCTTTTTAGGAGTTTTTCCTTCCAGCCATTTTTGAGCATCGGCATTTTGCATTATAATAGCTTGCACCTCATCAGCTTTTAAGTCCAATGGAAGTTCCAATGTAAAACGTGTCTTGCCATTGAACGATACGGGATAGTTGAAAGAACTTTCTATCAATACACTTTCATCGCATATGGGGAATGTGGCGTTATTTACACTATCATGGTTGCCTAATAGATGCCACAATTCTTCAGCAATATGTGGTGCAAAAGGCGAAATAAGTACTGTCAGCTGATTAAGTATTTCGCGTTTGTTGCATTTTAACGATCCCAGTTCGTTTACACATATCATAAATGTACTTACAGAAGTATTGAACGAGAAACGTTCTATATCATCCGTGATTTTCTTTATGGTTTGATGTAACAGTTTTAGTTCGGCTTTTGTTGCCTGTTCGTCTGATACTACAAACTCGTTCTTGTCATTATGGTATAGTTTCCATAGTTTGCGAATGAAACGGAATACACCTTCAATTCCGTTGGTATCCCATGGTTTGGCTTGTTCGATAGGTCCTAAAAACATTTCGTACAGTCGAAGTGTATCGGCACCATATTTCTCTATCAAATCATCAGGATTTTGGACATTGAACATTGATTTGGACATTTTTTCTACTTCCCATCCGCATATATATTTTCCATCTTCCAATACAAATTCTGCATCGTTGAACTCCGGTCTCCATTGGCGGAATTTCTCGGTATCTAATATGTCGTTGTCTACAATGTTGATGTCTACGTGTATAGGCATTGTGAACTCTTCTCGGCCTTCAATGTTTTTAGACACAAATAGATTGTTGGCAGTAGTGTCATACATTGAAACGTCATGGTATTTTGCCATCTTTTCAAAGTCGGTTACTCGATATACAAAGTTTGAACGACCTTGTATCATACCTTGATTTATAAGTTTTTGGAAAGGTTCTTCTTTTACACACATTTCTATGTCGAATAGGAATTTATTCCAAAAACGGCTGTAGATAAGGTGTCCACTTGCGTGTTCGGCACCGCCTACATACAGGTCCACATTTTTCCAATAACCTACTACGTCTTTGTCGAAATAGGTATTATTATTAGTCGGATCCATGTATCTGAGGTAATAGCCACTTGAGCCTGCAAATCCCGGCATAGTGCTTAGTTCCAATGGAAATACCTTTGTATTATCTATTTTATTGTTTTCTACTACTTCTTTCTTTTCGATATCCCAAGCCCATGCTGTGGCATGTCCTAATGGCGGTTCGCCACTTTCGGTAGGTAGAAATTTATCTATATTGGGTAGTTGTAATGGTAGAGATTCCACATCGATAGGGTAGGGCATACCATCTTTATAATATATAGGAAATGGCTCGCCCCAATAGCGTTGACGGCTGAATATAGCATCACGCAAACGGTAGTTTACTTTTCTATCGCCTATGCCTTTTTCTTCCAACCGGTTGATTACTGTTTTGATAGCTTCTTTTACCTGCATTCCGTCGATGAATCCCGAGTTTATACAAGTTCCGGCTTTGCTGTCTTTGCTTTCTGTCCATGATGTAGTATCTTCCGGCTGTTCACCTATGGGTACTACCACTTGACGTATAGGCAGATTGAAGTGGCGTGCGAATGCAAAGTCTCTGCTGTCATGAGCAGGTACTGCCATGATAGCACCAGTGCCATAACCTGCCAATACATAGTCCGATACCCATATTGGAATATGCTCATTTGTTAATGGATTAATAGCATAAGCGCCGGTAAATACTCCCGATACTTTCTTCACTTCGGCTTGGCGTTCACGTTCAGAACGATTTTTAGCCCAATTGAGGTATGATTCAACTTCTGTTTTCTGTTCGTCGGTAGTTATGTCCATTATCATCTCATGTTCTGGACATAATACCATGAATGTAACTCCAAATATAGTGTCGGGGCGGGTTGTGAATATTTCAAAACTCTTATCGCTGTTTTCCAATGAAAAATATACCGAAGCACCTTCGCTACGTCCTATCCAGTTGCGTTGAATTTCTTTTAAACTATCGCTCCAATCTACTTGGTCTAATCCATCAAGCAGACGTTGCGAATAGGCTGTGATTCTCAACGACCATTGACGCATCAACTTGCGTTCTACAGGATAACCACCTCTTACCGAAAGACCTCCTACAACTTCATCATTAGCCAATACCGTTCCTAATTTAGGACACCAGTTTACAGGAATATCAGCCAAGTATGCCAAACGATAGTTCATCAGCGTTTGTTGTTTTTCTTTTTCGGTATAGCCATTCCATTGTTCGGCAGTGAATGACAGTTCTTCGCTACATGCTACGTCCAATCCTGAAGAGCCTTGTTTTGCAAACACTTCTTCGAGTTCTACTATGGGGCGTGCTTGGTTTGCTTGGTTGCAGTAGTAGCTGTTAAATAGTTGGATAAAAGCCCATTGAGTCCATTTGTAGTATCGAGGGTCGCATGTGCGAATTTCTCTATCCCAATCGTAACAGAATCCTATTTTATCTAATTGTTCGCGATAACGAGCTATATTCTTTTCTGTAGTTATAGCAGGATGTTGTCCTGTTTGTATAGCATATTGTTCGGCGGGTAATCCATATGCATCATAACCCATTGGATGAAGCACGTTGAAACCTTTCAAACGTTTGTAGCGAGAGAATATATCGCTGGCTATATATCCAAGTGGATGCCCAACGTGCAAACCTGCTCCCGATGGATATGGAAACATATCCAAGACATAATACTTGGGTTTATTGCTGGTATTGGGTGTTTTATATGTATTGTTTTCTTTCCAATATGCTTGCCATTTAGGCTCTATTTCGGTAAAATTATAGTCCATATATTATTATCTTTCTTTTATTCTTCGTCTTCTTCCAAGTCAAGGTCTTCTTCCGGCATAAGGCCTTCTTGCATCTCTTCCATTATCTCAAGAAACTCTTCCATAGTGGTATAGTTGCAATCTTTTGGAGGTTCAAGTTCTTCATTTTTAGGTTTGTCGAGTGATATTTCTTTTGCCGTAAGGTGAATTTTCATACCGTTGTTTTCTATGTCAAATTCTAATGGTAGGTAATCTACACCATTTTGTTGTACATAGAAATTTAGATAGAAGTCTTTCGATACCCAAAAATTGATACTGTCGTCCACCGTAACTTTATATGCTTTGTATCCCAATATTTTTTTGTCACTTTTGTTGGATATTTTCCATGATGGATTTTCGTTGCTACTTTCTATTGGAGTAGGTATGCAAAAACTGCCTATGCCCAACATTGATAAGTCCATATTCAGAATCATTTGATTTTGACTGTAATATAAATTTGTCATACCCATTACGCTGAATAAACCTTTTCCGTCTGCCGATTTTATGAATATTTCTGACATGCTTTCCGGTAGCATTGCAAATGCTGCCTCTATATCTTCCATTCCTTCGATAGAGATACCGTACTTTATTGTTCCTTCAAATTCCTTGGCTTTTTTGTCTTTGTTTTGGCCTATGGCAGGTATCGCCATAAGTACACTCATCAATATTGTTACTAATGTTTTCATATTTAATTAGTTTTAAATTAGTTAGTAGTTGTAATTAAACTGTTTGACTTACAACTACTAACTATAGTGTTATTAATATTATTAATCTATAAATTTATTACATTTCAAGTAGTTCTACAGCTTCTTGTATAGAAGTGAAAACAGCTTTCAATTCATCTTCGGGTAGTTCATTGTAACCGGCAGGTAATAAAAATTCTGCATCGTTAAGTTTTTCTTTCTTTATTTCAACTGCCTTGTATGATACTGTGCTACCATCATCCGAAGTAACAGTAAATTCCAAAGGTAAACCTTGCAATCCCATAAGCATGATAAGGTCAAATTCAGGTCCTATCTCGTTGGTATACCATACTTCAAAACCCTTGTCAACACCTTCGTCGTTGAAACTATGATAGCGAGCTTTCTTTGCTTTTATGCCGGCTATTTCTTTTTCGCCATCAATATATTCGAAATAGAAACCTTCGGTACAAGGAATAGTTAGGCTGTCAATGTCTTTTTGTTCCAATTCATTCTTTATAAGGATTTTTCCATCACCTTCGTATGGCGAATCCCATACATCGTTGCTTTTTAGATAGCCGATGATTTGTGAAAGATCTTGCATACTGTAGATCTTACGTCCTTTTACAATAACTTGGGCAGCTTCGGTTTTGAATAAAGCATTGTTTTCGTATATTTTCAACGATACTTCTTGAGTTTTACCGGCTGCTTCGATGCTGTAACGAACGGTGCCGATAAATTTGTTTTGAGCCATAAGGCTTGTTGCAAATGCAAACATAGCGATAAATGCAACCAATTTGAATGTTTTTTTCATATAGTAAACATTTTATTATTAATTAAATACATTTTATTTTTATAATCATTATCATTGCAAAGATACAAAAAAGATTTTAATTGAGAGCTATAACGTTCTAAAAAAGTTCGGGGTTGTTTATTGTTGAGTTTGAATTTCTCAATCCGGTTGTATATAAAAATGAATCATTATTTGAATTAAGTTTTCTAATGTTTAATGCTATATGTCCAAAGTTTACTATTATTACGATATGTAAACTAGTAATATAGTTAACGAGGAACTAAAATTTCCATCACGAGGGAGTTTTATCTACCTCATGTATTAATTGACTTTGGATCGGGAGGGAATTTAAACTACCTCGGGAGGGATTTTTGAGGGGGATATTGGCTGAAAATAGATGGTATATTGTCATTCTCGTGACACCCTATCATGAATCAATTGACAATAGGGTGTAAATTATATAGCTATTATGATATAATATTGCTACTGCGAAACTATCTGTTGAAAGAAGTGTCAAATTCTTGATAATAAATAAAAAAAAGCCCGAACAAGAGAACGGGCTTTTAGATGTTGCGTTTATTTTATTTTTGTAACAGCTTCTTGTGTGGCTAAAAGTAAAGGTTTGGTTGATACCTTTTCGCCGGTAGCGTTTATCATCCATTGTTGTGGGGTTAAGCGTCCGGCAGGATATATACGCATTATTTCTTCGGCAATGTTTTTGCCGGCAAATAGTTGTTCCAATTGGAACTCAACTATGTGTCCGAACGGATAGTTGGGCAAATAGAGTGGCGCATCAATCATGTGAGAGTATATGCCAAGTATTGGTGAGTCGGTTTCGCCAAGTATTGGTGCATAGTATTTGTTCCATACGTCTTTGGCTGTACTTACAACTTGATTTTTAAGTTCTTCGGCAGTGGCATTTTGGTTTTCATAAAGCCATTTCCATACATACATATCCACTAACGATACTCCCATTATTTCGTAGCAACCCCAGAATATGTCTAATGTTTTCATATATTCTTTGTTGGGGTCACTGCTGGTATAACCAAGTAATTCCAAATCACGTTTTTGGAATACAAATGCCAATGCTTCAGTGAAAGCTGTGGAAGGAACGCCTTTCATAATGTAATAATCCACATCGTGAAGGGTAACGGTTTGTTCTACATTATGTCCAAATTCGTGTACAGCAATGTTATAGCCTTTGTAATCCATGCCATTTTCGGCAATACGGGTACGTAGACGAGCTTTGTCGCTTTTCATCGAAGCTTCCCATGCATGGCCTGCACCACGTGATGGATCCACGGTTATGTATTGGCATATATTGTTGGCTTTTTCTTTGTCAAAACCAAGGGCTACTAATATTCTTGGAAGATCTTTGCTTACAGCATCTTTGTTAGGATACAAAGCACGAGTTTTTGCACTCAATTCATCTTCCGACACTGTGCCACGGCTTTTAAAACCATCGTACCATATATCAAAAGGTTCCAAGTCGCGTCCAAGTCGATGGCTTATAAGAGATGCAACATCTTTTACTTGTTCCGAAGAAATAAATTCGGTAAACATGGTTTCGATTTCTTCGAACGATAGCTCCATACTTTCGTTGAACGAACGTTCAATACAGGTTGGATAAGTAGGGGTGAATTTGTCTATGGCTTGTTCGGCTTTAAAGTTGTTAAGCCAATATTGGTAGCGCGTCATTGGTTCGGAGGTAAACGATGTTTCTTTACCATCTTTATATACTTTGTTTTGAGTCGGATTCCATTGATATTCTTCGCTGTTGATTACACATTCGGGTATAGTTTGGTTTACGATATGTTTCATTACGTTGTATATCATACGTTGTTTTTCTAAACCATTTTCTTTGTTGGAATAGTTGCTTTTAAGCTCGTCGCGCAATCCCCAATGTGATATCAATTTCATGTCTTTTGGGAAAAGAGTTTCATTTTTGTCGTTAAGTAGGTTGCCCATCACTATGTTATATGCCGATATGTAAGAATCTGAACTTGTAAGGGCATTGGAAATATTTTGGTTGTATTCGGCAGGTATACGTGCTGTAAATACATCGCCCAATCGTGCGTAAGCCCATTCTTGTTTACTCCATTCGCCACCCATTTGGTTCTTTTCTTCAAGGTTGTAGAACGGAAAATTAATAATGGTGATAAACGCAACTTTATTGGCAAATAGGTCGTCGGTAAGGTGAGCATAAGGGTCGAAACTGCCAAATATTTCGTCCAATGGAGTGATGTCTGAACCCACTACGTGTAACGGTAGTTTCATATCTACATTCATCTTGTTGTAGTTGCCCCAAAGGATTTCTAAGTTTCGTTGTAAGGTAGAGGCAAGGTTTGCCAAGTCTTCATCGTTTGCAACAAACTGTTCGATGCAGAATTGACAGAATTCTTCTTCGGTACCGTCGCTGCTTTGCCAAAGGGCTGCTGCTTGAGGTATAGAGCGTTCGATACGAGTGCTTTGTTCGTGATACTGTTCCGATAGCTGTTTTACAACCTTGTCGATTGTTGTTTTGCTAATGTTGCTCATACTGTCTTGTGTTTTTGTGTTTTTGCTTCCACATCCTACGCTCAATAGTAGGACTGTACTCAATAAAACGGTTGTTACTTTTCTCATTATTGTATGTTTTTATAGTTAATAAATTCAGTTTTAGTCTCCGGCATATGCCAAAGTGGCAATGCTTACTTTTACCGAGGGGATTTTTAGAAGTTCTTTGGCACAAGCCTCCAATGTGGCTCCGGTTGTTATCACATCATCAACCAATAGGATGTGTTTGTTTTCAATCTTATCGGTGTTTGTAACGGAGAAAATTTCAGAAACGTTTTTCCAACGGCTGAAACGGTTTTGTTTTGTTTGACTCTTTGTGTATGTTGTTTTTATAAGAGAGGTGGTGTTTATTTCTTTATCGAAATGGTTTACGATTCCTTTTGCTATTTCTTCGCTTTGGTTATATCCTCTTTCTTTTTGTTTTTTTCTATGAAGCGGCACTGGAACAATGATATCAATGTCATTGAAACGATTTGATTTTTTTAGTTCAATTCCTAATTGATTTCCCATAAAATGTGCCAACTTTATGTTGTTTTTATATTTAATTTCGTGCAAAATTTTCTGTACATTTCCCTTTTTTGAGAAAAATAAAAGCGATGTTGCTGCCTCTATTTGTGCTCTTCCCCATAATTTTTTTTCAACAGGGTTATTAACTATGTCAACAAAATTTGTTAAAGGTAAATGCAAAATACACTCTGTACATATTTGATTTTCAGAATTGAGTAGTGCGTTTCCACAACATCTGCATACGTGTGGGAAAAATAATTTGAATAAATCTGTAAATATTTTTGTTGTCATATCTAGAAAAAAAAGTATCTTTGCAAAACGAATACAAAGATATAAATAATATTATAAATACACAAATCGAAAAAAAATGAAAACGAAAAGTACAACAAAAATTGCCATGATGGTATGTGCTCTTTTCATGGGTACATGTATCTTTTTTTCTTGTTCTGACCAAGGTACAAAAGAACAGTTGGAAAAAATAGAATTTGAAAAACAAGAGTTGCAAAAGCAATTCGATTCTATTATGTTTAACCACGAAAAAGTAAAATCGGAAAATAATCTTTATGCCGAACAATTTGCAGAAAAAGACAGCGTAATATCTGCACAAGCTGCTCGTATAAAATCTTTGTTGGCTGAATTGTCTGCCAGACAACAAGATGGTACTGCCACTCCGGCTCCTGCTCCTACAACCAAAACTTCGAAGTTGAGAGAACAAATAAAAGAATTGCAAACAACGTGCGATAACTACATGAGAGAACTTGAAACTTTGAAAGCTGAAAATGAAGCATTGAAAGCTGAAAATGAACAAATGAGAGCTGCTATGGAAGAAACCAAAGAGGCAAACGAAAAGTTGGTTTCTGAAAATCAATCATTGGAACAAAAGATTGAAAACGCAAAACGTTTGGTTACTACAGATGTAACAGCTACTCCAATGCGTAAAAAATGTGGTGGTAAAGGTTTTAAAGAAACTAAACAGTCTAAGAAATTGGAAACTGTAAAAATCGAAGCTCGTATATTGCAAAATGATGTTGTAGATCCTGGTACAAAAACTGTATATGCTCGTATTACAGGACCTAACAACCGCGTATTGTGCAACGGTACTGCCGAAGAATTTAGCTTTGATATTGACGGTTCTCCATTGCAATACACTGCAAAACAAGATATCGAATTTGATGGCAGTGCAAGAAAAGTGGTGATCAATTGGTCTAGAAATGACAATGTAAAAGTTGTAAAAGGAAATTATCGCGTAACATTATATGCCGATGGTCAAGAAATTGGAAAAACATCTTTCAAATTGACTAAGTAAGATAATATAAATATATGAGAGTAGCCAATTATAGCGATATAATTGGCTACTTTTGTTAATGATAACGTCTATATATAAGGTGGATAACTTGGAGAAATATAACAAACTGCGAAAGAAATACCCAACTTTTTGCTACAAATCTTTTAATTATAGCATCACTTCCGATGGAATGGTGTTGACTTTTTGCTTTTCCATTGGCGATGATATCGTGTTTACTCCTACGATAAGCATACCTCAGCGTAAGTTTTATCGTTGGGATAACCTTGATAAATCACAGTTAGACATTTTGGTCTTTAATATCGGAATGATAGAACTGATAAGCTATTGGAAGTGTACGTGCTCGCCTACCATAGTAGTGAACCCCTATGTATTGAGCAATGAGCAAATTGCTTTTTGGAGGAAACTTTACTACAATGGTCTGTCGGAGTTCTTCTATATAAATGGTATTGATGCTACTATTGATGATTTTGTAACCATCAGCGCAGTATCGGAAAATGTGTTGAATAAAACTTCTTTTGATACTGACGATGTTTTTATAGTACCTATAGGTGGTGGAAAGGATTCGGTAGTTACGTTGGAGTTGCTCTCGCAGTCGGGTAAGGATATATGTCCAATGATTATAAATCCACGTGGAGCCACAGTAGAGTGTGCTCGTATAGCAGGCTATGGTGGAGATGAATTTATAGAGGTGAAGCGTGCGATAGATTCTCGTTTGTTGGAATTGAACTCGCAGGGTTATCTCAATGGTCATAC